>DATHUN010000559.1:0-1841 GCA_035462205.1 Anaerolineales bacterium | reverse complement strand
ACTGATGCCCTGCAAAGACAAGCGCAAGACCGAGGATCCCCGGAACGAGCTGGATCGTCTTCCACATCGGACGAGTCGCGAGTCCTTACCTGGTCATTCCCCAGAGGGCCAATCCGCCGAAGATAACGATGACCGTCGCCGCGCCCACGATCACTTCGCGCAGCGGCCGCTTATCCAC
Source organism: Anaerolineales bacterium (assembly GCA_035462205.1). Lineage (GTDB taxonomy): Bacteria > Chloroflexota > Anaerolineae > Anaerolineales > Villigracilaceae > Defluviilinea. Next base: position 1,663 of record DATHUN010000559.1, on the reverse strand, counting down.
CAGCTGATAATTCGGTTGAATCCCCTCGATCTCCCACAGCGGACCGGCAAACGAGGTGAACATCAATCCGCCGAGCAGGCCGCCGATATGCCCCCAGTTATCGATGCCCGGCAGCGACCCGATGATAAACAGGTTGATCGCGGCAATGAAAATGATGTTCCCGATCGCGCTGCGGAACTGGCCGGCAAACAACTTGCGGTTCTGCACCAGGAAGACCGCCTCGGCGCCCAGCAGCCCAAAGATCGCGGTCGAGGCGCCAACCGAATAACCCGGCGAAAAAAGAAAAGACAAAACATTCCCGGTGAACGCACCCAGCACATAAAGCAATAAAAAGCGCCACCGTCCGAAGTGTCGCTCGAGTCCGGTCCCAAAAGAAAACAAGGCATACATGTTGAAGCCAATATGCGCCACGGTTGTATGAACCAGCGCGGGAGTTAACAAACGCCATAACTGACCGGCCCGGATCAGATCGTTAGCCTTGGCAAAGAGCTGAAGTGGAATATCGGCCTGCAGCAGGATCTGGCTGGCCATTTGCAGCAGATAGATCAACGTCGTGATGCCAATAATCGAATAGGTCACGTAGGGGGCTGAACGTGGCATCGACACCCGAGCAGCCGGCTGAGCAGGGGGAGGCGGAGGTGTCTGTTCCGCCGGTGCGGAGGGTTCCTGAGGAGAACTGGAGGGGATATTCACAACGTTACCTTTCGCGGATGAACGCGATGATGTTCCGCGTCGATGATGGAGCGGATGGTATCCACGGTCTCGTCCAAATGATATTCGCGATTGACGATCACATAATCGAAGGCTTCAAGACGCTTGAGTTCCTTGCGAGCCGTGGCGATCCGCAGGGCCAGCGAATCGTCTGTTTCGGTCTTGCGCTTCTCCAGGCGACGAACGAGATCATCTTCGTTCTCTGTGGTGATGAAGATCATCAGCGCCTGACGCGCCATCTTGCGAACCGTCTCGGCGCCCTGCACATCGATGCGCATGACCACGTCCATGCCGCTGGACAGGGCCTCGCGTACCTGCTGCTTGGGAATCCCTTTATAGTCACCGTACACGATCGCATGCTCGATCAGCTCGTCCTCGTCGATCATCCGCGCGAACTCTTCCTTGGAAACAAACCAGTAATCCCGGCCATGGGTTTCGTTGGCACGCTGGGGGCGAGTGGTGGCCGTGACGACAAAGTGAAATGGCAGCCCGCGCTCTTTCATGCGTTGCATGACGGTGTCCTTGCCCGCGCCCGAAGGTCCTGAAATGACGATGAGCAGCGGTTGTGGATGATGGATATTGAAATCAGTTTCAGACGATGGGGACATGCACAAATTTTACCAGAGAGGTCCGGGGCGACGCCTGCAGTAAGTAACAGGCTTGAGGCACCCTTTCTATCATCTTAAAGTCAGGATTTTTATCAATTGTTGCTGGGCGCAGGCCAGCATAGAATCACCCTATGACGCAAGACCGTGATCGCAAAAGCCTGTTGGCTATCAACCTGGGATTGATCTGCAATATCATTTTGTCGGCTGCCAAAACAACGTTTGGGATCCTGACTCATAGTCCCGCGCTACTGGCGGAGGGCATCAACTCCACATCGGATGTGGCTTATTACGTGGTAGCCAGTATTTTTATGCGACTGGCGAAAAAACCGGCTGACAATGAACAT
>DATHUN010000558.1:0-2192 GCA_035462205.1 Anaerolineales bacterium | reverse complement strand
CATCGTCATGGTTTAGCTGAAGAACCTGCTGGGAGCACAGTCATGTTAGACTTGCTATATTCTGGTGTAGGATGACCGAATCAACTCATTCGAGGCAAAAGATATCGGCAAGCAAATGGCGGACCTGCGCCAACAAATGACGCAGAAGCCGCTCACTCCTTGGAGATGTAGACCGTGATCAAGAAAAGCCTGTGGCTGATAGCGTTTCTCCTGCTCGCCTCCTGCGGACCGAGGGTGGTGTCCACACCTGCCACCGCCGCCCCGCTCACTTTGCCTCCCACCTGGACTCCTGTTCTCCCCAGCGCCATCCCAACCGTTACGGACTATCCCACGTTTACGCCGGTGCCGGCTTTTACGCCGCTGCCTACGCCCACAACAAATCCGCTGGAAGCATTAAGCGAGCGCTTCCAGGATTCGCTTTTCTCGCCGAGCGGCAACTGGGTCGCCTATCGCGACCCGGAAAAGCTGCGCGTGGTCAACAGCGAGGACAAAACCCGCGTCTGGACGCTCCCATGCGAGATGTTCAAGGAATGCAGCACGGTCTATCCTGTCCGCTGGACAAACGGGCGGACTCTCTACTTCGGTCCCGCTCCGGAATCCGGCAGCGCCCCAGAGGGTATCTCTATGCTCACCGCTCTGGCGCGGATCGATGTCCGCACGGGCAAATGGGAGCTTGTTCTACCCGATTCCGACCGCCATTATGATTTTACGTTCTCGCCCGATCAAGATTATATTGGGTATACCCAATCGAGCGGTTCGGAAGCCGTGGAACCATCCGCCAGCGTTGGCATCCTTTCGCTGGGCAACAAGCAATCGTCTCAACAAGAATTTACCCTTGAGGCGGCTTATGCCGGCAATATCGTCTGGTCGCCGTTCAAGCCGCGCTTCGTTTTTGTTACCGTCGACCCCGAAAAGGGATCGGGAGTGGGCTATTACGATGTAGCGACCAACTTCCACAAGTACGCCCTCGAGGTGGCTCGGCGCGATATCCTCATCTCGGATTGGGGACCACAGAATTTGGTGTCTCTTGAGTTCAAAGATTGGGATACGCAGCAGCGCTCCTATGGAGTTCTCAATCCCTTCACCGGCGATTTGATTGGTGAATCGATCACAGCGACACCCGAATAATCTCAATGCCGCGATGGTGTGAACGGAGCGGAGAATCTCTATCATATTTGTCTAGCTCAATGGGCGGAGTAGCGGGGTTTCACCCGGCATAACAACCCACATTAATCTCAGTTAAGCACGTAAAAGGAGACCTACCATGCTACCTATTGGCGATGATGATTCTGCCCGCAGAACTACCCCTGTCGTTACCTATGCATTGATCGCGATCAACGTGCTCTTCTTCCTCGTGGAGCTGAGTGCCGGAGACGCGTTCATCGAGCGCTGGTCGGTTGTGCCACGCCGTCTGCTTGCCAATCCCGTTGCTGACTTTATTACCATCTTCACGGCGATGTTTATGCATGGCGGCTGGATGCATCTGCTCGGCAATATGTTGTATCTTTGGATCTTCGGTGATAACGTCGAAGACCGCCTGGGACATTTCCGCTATTTAGTATTCTATATTTTGTGCGGAATTGCAGCCACGTTTGCGCAAGTGCTCGTCGACCCGAATTCAAATATCCCCAACCTGGGCGCTTCTGGTGCGATCGCTGGTGTACTTGGTGCTTATTTGTTGATGTTCCCGCGTGGGAGTGTGCGTGTGATGATGGGCCGCGGAATCATCCCGATGCCTGCGCTGATCGTGATCGGCTTCTGGGCGTTGCTCCAGTTCCTGAGCGGGTTTGGCGCGATCGCCAGCACAGAACAGACCGGCGGGGGCGGTGTCGCTTATATGGCGCATGTTGGTGGTTTCGTGGCTGGCTTGGTGCTGGCTGTTTTGATGGGAGGCACACGGCAGGAGCCGCGATTGCGAGCATATTAGGATTTATGTCACTCGGAGGGAGCGTTTTTCGCGACCAGAGAGTCTCTGTTTCGGGATTTGCCAGTCAGGGATCCTTCGCTTCGCTCACACCGTCTCGAAGCGGTGTCCTTCGGGAGGATGACATTCAGTAGTAATCAATAAAACAAGAACGCGGACAGGAGTCCGCGTTTTTGTTTATTCCTTTTCCTTGCTGATCCTCTTCCAGGCTTTCTTCATGTTGAGGGCATCCTCTTCCATGATCGGGCTTTCGCACAAAATGCGTCCC
>DATHUN010000557.1:0-10315 GCA_035462205.1 Anaerolineales bacterium | reverse complement strand
AATAGCGGCCACCGCCGAGTCAATCGATTGCTCGCCCCAAGAAATCAAAAAGAAAGGAATGGCAACATTCGTGATGCCAAGCAGCAGGAGCGGACCCCATTCCTTGAAACTACGTGACAAAGAAATACGCGGAATAAGAATTACGGCGATTCCAAATAACAATCCAAAGAGGACGCGAAAGGCGACCAAGGTCATCGGTCCCACCTCCGCTACGGCGATCTTGATCCACATGAAGGAGGAACTCCAGATCGCGCCGAGTAATAAAAAAACGAACCAGTGCTTTGGCTTCAAGAAAGACTCCTGAGTAATATTCTATGTTGGATGGTGGGGTGGCGACCCGCCATAGGAAGCAGAAAGCTCGATGCTTCGGAAGAGTCGCTCTATGCGATCACAGCCCCTTCCAATCTCAACAGCCATTCCTTCGTCTTCAAGCCTTCGCCACCACCATAGCCATGCAGTTTGCCGTCCCGGCCGATGACGCGGTGACAGGGAATGATGATCGGCATCGGGTTGGTGGCGTTGGCGCGTCCCACCGCCCGTGAGGCATTCGGTCGTCCGATCTCGAGGGCGATGTCGTGATAGGTGCACGTCTCGCCATAAGGAATGCGGAAAACCGCCTGCAGTGCCTCCCGCTGAAACGGCCGGAAGAGTGACCAATCGATCGGGATGGTGAACGCGCTGCGTTTACCATTCAAATATTCTTGCAGTTCCCTGGCGTACGGCACGATCTTCTTGGCGTTGGGCTCGATCGAACGATTGAGTTTGCGCAGATACGAATCAAGCTCCAGCTGCGAGTCCGCCCATTCCACCGCGACCAGACCCAGGTCCGAGGCGGCCAGGCGCAAGTCCCCGAGGGAAGTCGCGTTTAATTCACCGATATAGATGGGAGAATTAGCTATTTTCATTTGCATCCTTGTTAGTTGCCCCTCAACGGGGGGCAAACGTAGGGCAATCGTATGTTTAGCGTCAAGCAGGTTTCGGATGGTTATGATAAATTAGAGCCAGTAAGGTGATTTCTCTTCTCCTCCTTTCGCAAGAGAACCGCGGTCGGCGTCCGCGGTTCTCGCAGTTTAAAGGGCCGGTATCAGCATTATAATAATCGCGTTATCTCTTCCTGTGAGGATGTTATGACCGCTCAAATAACGATCATCGGCTTGGGACAAATTGGCGCTTCGATCGGGCTGGCATTGAAGGCACACAACCTCGATGTCCGTTTGGTGGGGCACGATAAAGATGTGGAGACCGCCAAGCAAGCGCAAAAACTTGGCGCTGTGGACGAAATCAAATACAACCTGCCCGCTTCGGTGCGTGAGGCAAAGATCGTTATTCTTGCCCTGCCGTTTGCCGGAATTCGTCAAACGCTGGAGGTGATCGCCTCCGACCTGCACGAGGGGATTTTGATCCTGGATACCGCGCCGGCCAAGGCGACGGTCGCCGCCTGGACAAAGGAGCTTTTGCCACCCGGACGGTTTTACATTGGTCTCACCCCGGCGATCAACCCCAACTATTTGCACGGCACGGATTTTGGAGTCAAGGCTGCACGCGCCGATCTCTTCGATAAAGGGTTGATGGTGGTCAACGCACCGGTAGGAACGCCTGAGAGCGTGTTCAATCTGACAATGGAACTTGTCAGCCTGTTCGGAGCGGTGCCACTGCTGATGGATACGGCCGAAGCGGATGGTGTCTTTGCCGCGATCCATATGTTGCCGCAGCTCGCCTCTTCCGCGTTGCTGGATGCCACCGTGGATAAACCCGGTTGGCAAGAAGCGCGTAAACTTGCCGGGCGTCCTTATGCTTCTGTGACCGCCGGCTCGGCTTATCATGATGATGTCGCCTCGTTGCGCGATTCGGTGCTGGAAAATCGTGAAAATGTGGTCCGGCTCTTAAACACATACATCTCCACCCTGCTCCAGCTACGCGATGAAATCAATGACAATAACCGCGACGCTCTCTCGGAACGATTGGAAGCCGCGCTGAGTGGACGCATCCGTTGGTTCGATGAACGGCTTGCCGCAGACTGGCTGCAGCGCGAAGGCCAACAGGTCGACGTTCCCAGCTTTGGCGAGCGCGTAAATCAGACCTTGTTCGGATCGATGATCTCGGAACGCAAGCCGCGCAAATAGTGCTCGAAGCAGTATGACTGGACCCTGTTATTGTTATATCGTCGAATGCGCAGACGGAACGTACTACACAGGCTGGGCGGTTGATCCACACCGCCGGGTCGCCGTCCATAATAAGGGGCGTGGGGCACGCTACACACGCATGCGCCGGCCGGTGAAATTGGTCTATATCGAGGAGCAACCCGATCGAACGACGGCCATGAAACGCGAACGCGCCATCAAAAGGATGACGCGTGAGGGAAAACAAACATTGTTTGCATTCTAGGGACGGGTAGGGAAGGGCTCGCTTTGCGTGCTTCGCGAGCTGCCCGTCCCTACCCGTCCCTACATTTTTAATCCGTAAACAGCGGCAAATGCCCGAGCGATATGATATTTTGCCACTGGGCACGATCGCCCTCGGTAAAGATTGCCGCCTCTCCAACGACAATGGACCCAGCTTTCTCGAGAATCATTCGCATTCCCTGCAATGTCGATCCCGTGCTGATCACGTCGTCAAGGATAATGACCCGCTTGCCCTTCATCATCTCCACATCCTTTTCATCGAGGATGAGAATTTGCGGCTGACCCGTGGTGATCGAGAGCGTCTCCGCTTGCAGGGCAGCCCCCATATACGGCTTGTATGCCTTGCGCAAAACAACGTATGGCTTTTTGGTCTCCACCGAAAGCGCGTAGGCCAGCGGAATAGACTTGGCTTCGGCAGTGACTAACACGTCGTACTGCTTATCTTTTAATTTTGCAGTCAATGCCCTGGCACACGCCTGGACGAATTCTGTATCACCCAGAATATTGAGAATGGCGATTTTCAACCCAGGCTTGATTTCGAACAGGCGCAGGTCGCGCTTTAAACCGGCAACTTCGACCGAGTACGTTTCACGCTGCGGCATAATTCCTCTCGAGTCTGTGATCTACACAGACATTGGAAGGGTGGATATTTTCGTTCGTAGTTTATCATAATTCAATATATAATCTTTATTGTCAATTGCGATTGACCTATATTTGATTGCCACCATGCTTCCTGACCTGCAACTGAATGATCATCTGCGCCTGCGCAAGCAACATCCGTGCGGCTCGTACGAGTGGACGGTGGTCCGCTTGGGCGCGGATATTGGGTTGGAATGCAAGGGCTGTGGCAGACGCATCATGCTAACCCGACGCGAGCTTGCAAAGCGTCTCAAGACCAACCTCACCGAGCATACTAAGAATGAACAACCTAAATCATAAGATTCCACATATTGTTTTTTACTTTTCCGATACCGGTGGCGGACACCGCTCTGCAGCCGAAGCGATCATTGAATCGATTCACCTCCAGTACAAGAACCAGGTCACCACAGAGATGGTGGACTTCTTTAAAGATTATGCTCCCCTACCCTTTAACCGTGCGGCGGATATGTATCCTTACATGGTCCGGGCGCCGCATTTATGGAGTGCCAGCTTTCACGTGACCGATGGACGTGCTCGGGCACGCGTTCTCACTACCACGATGTGGCCGATCGCGCGTCGTGCAGCGCGGTCACTCGTGCAAAGTCACCCTGCGGATTTAATTGTGACCGTCCATCCATTTGCGAACTCGTTCGCGTTAAAGGCGTTGGGCAAAGATCGCCCTCCTTTTATCAATGTTGTTACCGATATGGTTACCACGCATGCACTCTGGTTCGATAACCGCGCCGATTTAATTCTCGTGCCGACAGAAACTGCACGTCAACGAGCGATCAAATACAACATGCCTCCTGAAAAAGTTTGTGTAGTGGGGTTGCCTGTTGCCGATCGATATTGCCAGCCGCTGGGACCCAAAAACATCCTGCGCACGAAGCTCGGCTGGCCCGTGGACAAGCCTGTCGTGTTAATGGTGGGCGGCGGCGAAGGCATGGGTCCGCTGGCAAAGACTGCCCAGGCGATAGACGCATCCGGACTGGATGTAACACTGGTCATTGTTTGTGGGCGCAACCAGCGCCTGAAAGCCACTCTGCAGGAACACAAGTGGGAGAACCACACATTGATTTACGGCTTTACGCGTGACATGCCTGATTTCATGCGCGCCTCTAACTTCATCGTGACCAAGGCGGGACCTGGCACGATTGCCGAAGCTCTCAACGCCCAGCTGCCGATCATCCTGTATTCGAAGCTCCCCGGGCAGGAGGACGGTAATGTCACCTTTGTGCAGGAGGAGGGTGCAGGGGTTTGGGCACCCACTCCGCCGGAGGTCGTTCGCGCTCTCACCCGCTGGATCTCGCGGCCGGAGGAATGTAAACAGGTAATCGAAAACTGTCGTCGCGCCGGCAGGCCAAAAGCGGCGCGCACAATTGCTAAAATAATTGGGGATAAATTAGGCCTGGATGTCCAGACGAAAAGTGAAATCCAACCCACGGAATGATTGATTCACAGGCAATTGCACCCACAAATAATTTCCTGACGAACACGCAAATCATGGAAACAATCCAGGCAGGTCTGAACCACACGCTGGACGGTCAACGTGTGTTGGTTTTGATTCCTGATCATACGCGTTCGCTGCCCCTGCCGTTTTTGTTCCGCGCCCTGGTCGAAATTCTCCACCATGTGAAGCAGCTGGATCTTATGGTTGCCTTAGGCACACATCCGCCGCTGAGTGAAGAAAAACTCCAGAACTTGGTTGGCATCACCGCTGAAGAACGAAAAACCATTTTCAAGCACATTGGTTTGTTCAATCACGCCTGGAACGATCCGGATGCATTAGCAACGATCGGTACAATGGAACAAGACGAGATCAAGCAAATTGCCGGCCCAGGCTGGCATGAGTCACTCCCGAACCAAGTGAATATTCGCATCAATAAAGCTGCGCTTGCGTACGATCACATCCTGATCCTCGGGCCAACATTTCCACATGAAGTAGTGGGATTTTCCGGCGGCGCAAAATATCTCTTCCCAGGAATCTCGGGCGCAGAGATGATCAATGCCACCCACTGGCTGGGAGCGCTGGCGGGCGTTGTGAATACAATCGGTATCAAAGACACGCCGGTGCGGACGATGATCCATGCGGCAGCCGGAAGAGTATCCACGCCGGTGACGTTGATTGCCCTGATTGTGGAAGAGCATCAATTGAGTGGGGTATTCGTCGGCGACATGTTCTCAGCGTGGCGGGCAGCGGCAGACCTTTCGGCAGAGCGTCACATTTTCTGGTGTGAGAAACCGTACCGACAAGTTCTCTCTTATGCACCTCCTATGTATGACGAATTGTGGACCTGCGCGAAAGCCATGTACAAAGTGGAACCGGCGGTGGCGGTTGGAGGCGAAGTAATTATTTACGCGCCTCATCTGGATGCGGTCAGCCATGTGCACGGCAGGCATATTTATGAAACGGGATACCACATCCTGCCGTATTTCCTGAGTCACTGGGAACAGTACAAACACATTCCCCTGGGCGTGCTGGCACACAGCACCCACTTGCGCGGTTCCGGCCGGATGGAAAATGGGGTCGAAAAGCCAAACGTCAAAGTCACCCTGGCGAGCAAAATTTCTGCCGAGGATTGTGCACGACTCAATCTCAACTATCTTGATCCAGCTCGAATCAATCTTGAGGAATGGAAGAATAGAGAAACAGAAGGCATTCTTTTTGTCCCCCGTGCTGGAGAGATTTTGTATCGAGTTAAGTAAGAACAAAAACGCAGGGACCGGCAACTGCCGGTCCCTGCGTTTTTATCTTTAAATGACAAACACCAGAGTGAGGGGGGCACCCTAGTGTTCGTCGATGCAAATAATACTATGAGCTATTTTTCCTGACAAGGGTTTTCATATAAGAAGTATGTTAGAGATTTTATCTGGTGCCCCGGGTAGGAATCGAACCTACATCTAAGCCTTAGGAGTGCCTTGTTCTGTCCATTGAACTACCGAGGCGCGAGGAAAATTATATCAAATAAAATATGCGGACAGGCGCCCGTCCCTACCCATTATGCGCCGTCATCTTTTGGTGGTGCAGTGGGACCATAATCCAGAATCTGCCGCAGCTGAGACGTGCCTTCCGGCGGACCGACAATGCCCTTATCTTCCATCATATCCACAATGCGGGCCGCCCGCGTATAGCCAATACGCATGCGGCGCTGCAACATGGATACAGAGGCGCGTCCCTCGCGCCGGACAAGATCAATCGCCTCGGGCAGCAACGGGTCCGTATTGGAATCGACTGGTGCCATGTCTTCGAACATCGCCGTCTGTTTAAGTGGGACATCCGATTTCGGGAGATCCACCGGCGCACCGGGTGCCGCATAGGGGTTCGCCGCCCCAACCTGATGCCGCCAGAATTCCACAAGGTTTTGAATCTCCTGATCGGAAACAAACACGCCTTGTAGGCGCGCTGCAGCGGGTGCATCGGGAGCCTGGAACAACATGTCGCCACGGCCCAGTAATCGTTCTGCGCCAGGCTGATCCAGAATGACGCGGCTGTCTGTATTCGAAGCGACCGCAAAGGCAATACGCGCCGGGAAGTTCGCCTTGATGAGACCAGTCACCACATCCACCGAGGGACGCTGTGTCGCCAGGATCATATGGATGCCGGTTGCACGCGCCAGCTGGGCGAGACGAGTGATCGTCTGCTCCGTTTCGCCTGGCGCGATCATCATCAAGTCTGCCAATTCATCAATCACAATGACCAGGAAGGGCAATTTCTTTTGCCCCTGTAATTTCATCTTGGCGTTATAGTCGCTGATATTGCGTGAGCCGACCTGTGCAAACATGTGATAGCGCTTGTCCATTTCGCGCGTCATCCATTGCAGCGCGCCAATGACACGATCGATTTCCACCACCACTGGCGACAGCAAATGCGGCACACCGTTATAACCTGTCAGTTCTACGCGCTTGGGATCGACGAGGATGAGTCGCAAATCATCGGGTGTATTGAACATCAGAAAGCTGGTCAGGATCGAATTGACACATACCGACTTACCGGAACCCGTCGTGCCAGCGATGAGCAGGTGCGGCATGGTATCCAGAGAGGTCGTGATGGGGTGCCCTGTTACGTCACGACCGAGCGCAAAGCGCAAAGGATTTTTGTTACGCTGAAACGCGTCACTTTCCAGGATATCGCGCAAGGCGACGAGAGTCATTTCGTCATTCGGGACTTCGATGCCAACGTAGCTATGTCCCGGTACCGGGGCCTGGATACGAATGCGCGGCGCTGCAAGGGCAAGCGCAAGATCGTCGGCGAGTGAAGCGATTTTGTTGACGCGTACCTTTGTCCGACCGGTTCGAGTCTCGACGAAGAGTGGCTCCACGCCGAACTGCGTGATCGTGGGTCCGCGGTTGATTTCCACGACTTGGACCGGGGCGCCAAACGAGGCGAGCGTTTCTGCAATTAATCGAGATCGCTGTTGGATGAACTCTTCATTCATCGTCGGCGCAGTACCTGAAACAAGAACTTGCTTGACATCGGGCAGCTGCCATTGAATGACAGGCTCTGCCGACCGGACCGTGGTGACCGGCTTGCCCGGAAGCTCGTGGGCAACCACCGGCTCAGGGCGATTCATCGGAGTATATCCATTGGACGCGATTTCCGCGGTTTCAGGTGAGAAAGCAGGCGTGGGCCGGACTCTCCGTCTGGCAAGACTTGCACGCACCCAGGCGAAGAGAGGCGAAACCCACTTGAACAAATCTTGAACAGAGCGATCCAGGATCATCGTCACGGTGAGGAGTAGCCAGGCCAGTAACAATACAACTGTTCCCCCCGAACCAAAGCTGTTGATTAGCGCCTTCTCAAAGAAAGCGCCGATAAACCCGCCGCCGGCGCCATCGAAGGCTGCCCGGTCTGCCATGGCAGCCGTCGCAATGATGATATGCAGGATGGCAAGCAGCCAGAGAAAAAAGAAGATGAACCCCGTAGCGCGCTCCAGGGAAAGAGGCGGAAGCTTTTCAATCCGGCGGAGGATGAGCCATAGTCCCATCACCACAAAACCAACCGGCAGGACGTAAATCCCCCAGCCAAACATCTGGCTCATCAGGCGCATCATGCTGCCGGTCACGGCGCTCTTTTGCGCCGAGAGCAGGACCAGCCCGGTCAGCAGTCCGATCACGGCCATGACCGCGCCGACCACGTCCAGCTTGCGCTCGTCGGTGAGGGTGTCCCACCAGCGGAGACGCGTCGGTTCCGGTGGGGGAAGAGACGCCCCTTTCTTCTTAGGCGCAGACGCAGCCTTATCCTTGCCGCGGGCGGGCGCGATCACCTTGCCCGCAGGTTTTCCGCTCGATTTCGCTGGAGAAGGCGTCTTGAGTGGCATGGTTTTAAAGTATAGCACAAATGGTCTGTTTTGCTGGTTGCCCCTATCTCATAGGCGTGAGACACTCCGTAAGGTAAAATTACCAAACATTGCTCTTAAGGACTTAACTTGTTCGAAATACTTTTTCTCGGAACGTCCGCTTCCGCTCCATCTGCCAAGCGCGGACTCTCTGCCCAGATTGTTAAACATGATGAATACCGGTTTTTAGTGGATTGCGGCGAAGGTACACAACGTCAGATCCTGCAGTCGGGCACCGGCTTTAAGAATCTAAATCATATTTTGTTGACACACGGTCATCTCGATCATATTCTCGGGCTGGGCGGCTTGATGTCTACCTTCATGCGCTGGGAGGCGATCGAAGAACTGGATATTTTTGCGGGTCGTTCCACGCTAGACCGTGTCCATGACCTGTTGTATGGCGTGGTGCTGCGCGGCAATGATGCACCGATGCCGCTGCGCCTCAACGAAATCAAGCCCGGGTTGTTTTTTGAAACCAATGATTTCACCATCACCGCATTTTCCGTCACCCACCGCGGACCGGACTGCCTGGGATATGTGTTCGAGGGCAAAGCCCGCCACCCCTTTTTAGGGGATAAGGCGAATGAGCTTGGCGTCCCGTTTGGACCGGAGCGGCGTGAACTGGTAGAAGGTAGGGAGATCACCCTGTCCGACGGGCGCCGTATCAAACCAGACGATGTGCTGGGTCCGCTGCAAAAGGGCGTGAAGGTGGTCGTGACGGGGGATGCCGGCCGAACGGACGACATCTTCCCGGCCTGCAAGGACGCGGATGCGCTCGTGATCGAGTCGACCTATCTGGATGAGGAAGCAGAGATGGCGCGCATGTTCTCGCACCTGACGGCACGTCAAGCTGCGGAGCTGGCGATCAAGGCGAATGTCAAGAAGCTGATCATCACCCACATTTCCCGCCGTTACCGTGAGAAGGATGTGTTAAAGGAAGCCCAGGCGATTTTCCCCAATACAGTCGTCGCCCGGGATTTTGATTCGTTTCAGATTAAGAGGGAAGAATAAATTAAAGAATGTCATTGCCCCGTCAAATGCAGGCGGGGTAATGACATTATCATTTCTAAACCGACTCACTGGTCATAATAAACAGCGGGGTCATCTCGAAGCTTTCGAACTTTGGGCGCAAACGATCCGTGTTGTAAAAACGTTCTACATTCACGGTTTTCTTCGTGCTGGTGACAATATCCACGGGGATGTTGTCATAGCGTCCATTTTTCAAGACCACCAAGCGACCATGGATTTTCTTTAAGACAAGATCGAGCGCCAGATTTCCATATGCCATCGGGACAATCGAATCGATCGCATCCGGGTCGCCGCAGCGGACGAGATAACCAAGTTTTTGGTTGACCGTATCCACCGGGCGACCGTTGTTATATTTAGCAGTAAAGTCCTTGAGACTTTCCGAAACCAGATCGCCAACACCGCCTAGCTTCGCATGCCCAAAGGCATCGGTGGTCTTATCCTGGAACACCATTTCGCCACCTTCAAACATTGCGCCTTCTGAAACGATCACCACCGAATAATGGCTGGGATTGAGACGACGGTCCGCCATCAGCAGTTCGGCAAGCCTTTCAATATTGAACTTGTATTCCGGAATGACGCAGCGGTGCGAGGCGCCCGCCATTGTAGGCAGCATAGCGGTAAACCCGGCGTAGCGACCGAAGACTTCCAGGACCATCAAGCGCTCGTGTGAACCCGCTACCGTGCGCAGACTGTTCGCCAGCTCGATCGTGCGTGTGACACAGGTACTGAACCCGATGCAATAATCTGTGCCGGGCACATCGTTATCCATGGTCTTGGGAATGGCAACTACTTTTATCCCCTCCTGATACATGCGGACGCCATAACTTAGCGTGTCATCTCCTCCAATGGGAATCAATGTGTCGATGCCCAGGAAATCCAAATTCTTGAGCACCTCGTCAGTGACGTCGT
>DATHUN010000556.1:0-4265 GCA_035462205.1 Anaerolineales bacterium | reverse complement strand
GCGGAGAAGCAAACTGGAGAGGCGACGCGCGTGACAGGATAAACCCGGCTTACCATCCCAGGGTAGGGTATCTACGTAACTCATCAGTCGCCATCCCGTTAATCACGGCAAGGGCAGGCACAGTAATCGAGTTCTCCTGTGCCTGCTCAATTTTTTTACGAATGGAACTAAAACATGGCAACCGTAAAAACAAAATTGAACATCGACGCGGATGCACTGAAACAAATCAAGTTGGTAGCAGTCGCCTACTCGTATGTAGAAAGAGAATTCTTCCCCACAGAAGATGCCTACACCGCTGAAAAAGAGGTCGAGGGACGCGCTCAGGAAGTGATCGAGGAGATCAAGAAACTGGGCGTGGAAGCAAAGGGATACCCTGCTGATCAATATATGCTTACCAATCTTCTGATCGATAAACCGGATGTAATTGTCAATTTGGTGGATACCGTGCGTGGCAAGGATAAACTTGCCAGCACGATTCCCGCTTTTCTTGAGTATGCGAATATCCCTTTTACCGGATGCGGTATCACGGGCATGGTGATTGGCAGTAATCGACATCTCTTCAAGGAATTGCTTGATTACAATAAAATCCCCACGCCCGAATATAAATTTATCCGGGACTTACGCTCGAACACACCGCCTCCATTTGATCCACCGTATATTGCTAAGCTCAACGAAAGCGGCGGTAGCATGGGAATTGATAACAAAGCCGTCAAAGAAACACAAGCCCAAATTTTGAAAAAAGTTGAGGAGCTACAGGGCGCATATAAGATCCCGGTACTCATAGAGAAATTTATTGACGGACCCGAAATCACGGGTGTCGTCTTTGAAGATGGCAAAACCCGCCATGTATTTTTGGCGGAGAAAAAATACAGGTTAAAGCCAGACGGCAAACACGGCTTTACAAGTATCGAGAGCTACGACATACCGAATGCTGCAAAATTCCAATTTGTAGAAGAAGAACTGGCGAAGAAAGTCTCGGACTATTGCTTGAAGGCCTTCGAAGTCCTGCGCTTTTCTGATTATGCAAAATTCGATATCCGGGTCGACGAAAAAGATATGACACCCTATTTCATCGATTGCAATCCGAACACAGCCCTGGGACCGGGCGATCAGCCCATGACGGAGGTCATGAAGCTGCATGGCATCGAGTTTTCGGATATTATCGCCAGTCTGTTGAGTTACCATGTCAAATCCCCCACAAGACCCAAAGAAATTTAGCCGTTTGCGAAGGATCGAGCAGATCACCGAAAATCATTGTGGTCCAGCTGTCCTTCAAATGCTTCTTGAAAATGTCGGCATCAACGCAGCACAGGAAGAGATCACCGAAGCTGCTAGCGCGACGCATACGATCGAAACGCACGGTACGCGCGTCGATCAACTTGCGAAAGCAGTGCAGCAACTCGCGCCGATCGCCAAGCTTTGGTTCAAAGAGAAGGCAACGGTGGAAGACCTGGAATATGTCCTGGATGTTTGCAAATTTCCCGTGGGCGTGGAATGGCAGGGACTATTCGACGATATGGATGACGATGATGAGGATTATGGTCACTACAGCATTATCGCCAATATTGATCGCGCGAAAGACGAGTTGATCATTGTCGACCCCTACAAGGATTTTGTGGATCAGAATCGCATTATCCGCATGAGTACATTTCTGAATCGTTGGTGGGACTTTAACGAGGTCAAAGATCCAGACACAGGCGAGAAAACCTTCAAAAAAGATGAGCAGTTATTCTTCGTGGTTGCGCCGCTCAGTGTCACGTTCCCTGAGGAACTGGGGATGAAATCCTATTACTAATGACCCCGTAAATTGAGTTAAAAAAATTGCTTCGATCAGAGTGAGGGGGGCACCCTGAACGAAGCTTTTATATTTTACACAGAAATTTATTTTTGGCAAGGGTTTAAATAAAATTGGTGATTGAAAGAAACGGGGAATATAATCCGAGCATGAGTACAGCCACGTTTTTGTTCTTCGGCCGGCTGAACGACTTCCTGCCACGTGACTCAAGAGCACAAAGAATCCCCGTCCATTTTCGGGAACGACAATCGGTGAAGCATTTGGCTGAGTCGCTCGGAGTACCGCACCCGGAGATCGGACGGGTACAGGTCAACGGTCAGGACCAGCCGCTGAACGTCATCACCCTGGATCAAGATTACGTGGAGGTCCATCCTGTGTCGGATGGCTACACCGGAGAGCCGCGCTTCGTGCTGGATAGTCATCTCGGTCGGCTGGCTGCCTATTTGCGGATGCTGGGATTTGACTGCCTATATTGGAATGATGCCGACGATGCGAAGCTGGCGGATGCCGCACAACAGGAGGGCCGCATCCTTCTCAGCCGGGACCGTCGCCTGCTGATGAGAAAATCTGTGACGGATGGCTATTGCTTGCGATCTCTGGATTCACATGAGCAATTGAGCGAGATTGTGCGGCGTTTTGACCTGGCGCCACGTGCTCGGCCCTTCCACCGTTGCCTGCGCTGCAATCATCTACTGCAACCTGTCCGCAAGGAGGATGTACTCGATCGGCTGGAACCTCTCACCAAACAATACTTTGACGAATTCCAGATTTGCCCGGCATGTGGGCAAATCTACTGGAAAGGCTCCCATTATGAGCGTATGCAAACTCTGGTACAGGAAATAGCACGAGAGCAATAAAAAGCCCTCCCTCATCTTTGATGAGGGAGGGCCTAGCCGAACTTGCGTTTGGACCGCGACTCCGTTGAGACTGCGTTAAGGGCCCTGGACCGTTTTTCTGCTGCTGAGTGTCTGGTTTACGTCGCTTGCAAACTGATCATCAAAGGCTTCACTTCCATGATTGGTGATCTCATGGTTTTTTCCAAGCACACCAGATGTCACCTGGCGGGTCTTGGATTTGACCTGGGACACCGCATCCTTCACGGTGTCGGTTGTTCGGTCGCGCAATTCG
The DNA here is from genome assembly GCA_035462205.1 of Anaerolineales bacterium. Taxonomy (GTDB): domain Bacteria; phylum Chloroflexota; class Anaerolineae; order Anaerolineales; family Villigracilaceae; genus Defluviilinea. The sequence goes on along the minus strand of DATHUN010000556.1, from coordinate 1,342 downwards.
ATTGTCTTATTCTGGAGATCGGCACGTGTCCGTTGACCGGACTGCGGAGCAAAGAGCAGCGCCGTCCCTGCACCGATCAAGCCGCCGAGGAGCAGCCCGCCTAGTACAGGCTTCGCGCGGCTTGTTCCTTCCCCAAGATTCTGATGCTGATTATCCTGGCGGTGTGTTTTCATTTGTTTCTACCTTCCTTTCCGACAGTCTGAGTAGCTGTCGCAAAAATTGGGTAATACAGATGTTGAAATACCAGACATATTCTCGTTCGGCAGGTGTTTCTTGGGCGATCCATACCTGAATAAACGGTGCACTCCAACAGGCGTTATGAGTTTTGGATTAAAGTTAGATGTGAAATTGTATAAACAATGAGAGGAGCGCTTTTTATAGCGCTCCTCTCCTTTGCTTTTAAATTGGCGTGGGATCAGCGATTACAGGAACTGTGACAGCCAGTCCAGAACAATCGGAAGATCGACGCGCATGTTCAAGGAGGTCATACGACCGCATAGGCGATCATGGAAGCCCATACGGAAGCCGCCCACGTGCACGGCGACAATCGTATCTTCCCCGGCGGGGAAGATGCCTGAGCCCGAATCGCCACCACAGCCACCGCCCTTGCCCTCCGTGGGGACCGCCTGCAGCATCAGCCAAAGAGGATATTGCGTTCCGACCGCGCCATTACTCGGATTGTAGCGCTGGACGGAATACTTGCGGATAAACTCAAAGTTGCGGGTATAAGGACCGCCGCCTACACTAACACCGCTCTGACCGTAGCCAACATCCATAAAGCGCTGGTCGGTCTGACCGGTGGTGCCGAGCATTTCGTCGACTATGTATGGCTCGGGCAGCGCAGCCGGGGTGATATCTGTGACGGCCTCGTCCAGGATGACGACCCCGTAGTCGGCGGTATACGGCCAGGCATTCGCGTCGTAGTCCGGGTGGGTGTACCAGGTTGTGGCGGTGTACCAGGTTCCTCCTGTGATCGCCCACGTGTCGAGATCCACCGAGGCTTGCGAGTCAAATGTGACATAGACCTGCGTGATGTCTAATTCAGGGTCAGAGAAGAAATCGGTGCAATGACCGGCTGTTAGAACAACCGTTGGCGAAATCAGAGTTCCGGAACAAAAGCCAACTTCCGGCACAAGGATGAGCCCGCTGTACGGATGCATATCTCCGTCTGGCTGACCACCCGTGATCGCGCCCGCAGGGACCACCACCGTGAGCGCAAGGACCAAAACAGCAACTACTGCAAACAGTTTTTTACGCATACTCTTTTCCTTTCATGGAATGGGATTAGGCGTACCTGTCAGTGTATTCTACAGTGTAAAGCTATTATAGAGACAAAAATTGT
>DATHUN010000555.1:0-14700 GCA_035462205.1 Anaerolineales bacterium | reverse complement strand
GAGACTGTTTTTCGAGCGCTGATGAATGCCGTATTAGGAAGTGCAGTGATTTGGTGGCTCGTGGGTCCGCCACCACCTTTACTGGGCTGGCTATTTGCGTTCATTGCTATCTCAGGAACCTGGATTCTCAATTTTTGTTTCACCTGCCTGATCGGGCTATCTGCTTTTATCGTCGAAGACGTCAATCCATTCATGTGGATCTACCAGAAATTCATCTTTATTCTGGGTGGCTTTTTGATTCCGCTCGACCTTTACCCAGGCTGGCTGCAAAAAATAGCTAAGGCTCTCCCCTTTTCGGCATTGGTCTACGGCCCTTCCAAATTGCTTATTGCTCCTTCCTGGGCATTTCTTGGCGAAGTGTTGCTATTACAAACTGTCTGGATTTTGGCAATTGGAACAATTCTCCTTCTTTCCTACCGCCAGGGCGTGAAGTATCTGACGGTGAATGGAGGATGATTCATGCGTGAACTCAAATTTCTTCTCGCTCTTTGGCAGACCAATCTACTGTCGATCATGGAATATCGCGTCGCGTTCCTGACGCAAGTTATTGGCATGATGCTCAACAACTTCATCTACTTTGCTATCTGGATCATTTTCTTTGATCGTTTCAAAGAGGTGCGCGGCTGGGGCATCCATGATATGTACGTCACTTACGGGGTCCTGGCGAGCGCCGTGGGTCTTGCGGAATTGCTGTTCGGAAATGCATTCACGTTAAGCGAAATCATCAGTCAGGGGCGGCTTGATTATTACCTGTCTCTTCCGCGCCCGGTTCTATTGCACGCTATTGCCAGCCGGACCATCGCTCCTGGAGTAGGCGACTTTACTTATGGGTTTTTGAGCTACGGCCTCTCCGGTCAGTTTTCATGGGATGGGTTACTGCGCTTCATTCTCGCCATGCTTCTCGCCGCGATCGTCTTCACTGGATTCCTGGTGATGATGCAAAGCCTGGCATTCTGGATGGGACGCGTCTCCAATTTCTCCAATTTTATTTTCAATGCGGTGATTACGTTCGGGATTTATCCAATCACCTTATTCGATAACTATGCCAAGCTGATTCTGTTCACCGTTATTCCGGCGGCGTTTATTGGGGCGGTGCCGGCAGCATTCATCTTGTCGTTCACCTGGCGAAGCCTGGCGGAATTGTTTGCTGGTGCGCTCGTCTTCCTCGTTTTGGCAGTAACCGTCTTCCGACTTGGTTTGAAACGCTATGAATCCGGAAGCGCGATCCAGATCGAGGTGTAATGGGACTGCGCGAGCATCTAGCGGAGGAACTGGAAGCGGCGCGTGGAGGCTTTCATCAATTATTGGATTCCGTTCCCGAGAGCGCGTACTCTCATCCCAGCGACAACCCGGCATGGACGATTGGCGACGTGCTCTATCACCTCACACTGGGACCGCCTGCTTTACACTTTGAGATTTGGATGATTCGTTACCTGCCTGGTGTATATCCGCTGGTGATGAATCGTTTTGTGTCTACTATATTCAATAGAGTCAACGCAGCATTTACAGGTCGCCCCAAGCGGATCAGCCGCCAGATGCTGACCCAAGCCTACGAGAAGGGCCACGCGGGCCTGGTATCCAGGTTGAACCATATGCAGGATGCTGATTTCCAGCGTTCTGTCATGTATCCACCAGAGTTTGTATCGGATTTAGCCGGACTCGTATCCATCGAGCGGCTTTTCCATTACGTGAAGGGGCACTTCGACGTCCATGAAGCCGAAATTCGGAAAAGGTTAGATGAAATTCTGGTATAATTTCCGCCCGTGACTGGTCCTGTCAAACGGTTCATCCAACTGGAATGGGCTGTAGACATGGAGACCTGCATAATCTGAAGAAAGGAAAGCACACGTCATGCCTCTACAGAAAGAAGTTAAGACCAAGCTCATCACCGATTATCATCGTCATGATGCAGATACCGGTTCGCCTGAAGTGCAAATTGCCATTATGACGGGCCGTATCCAGCAGTTGACCGATCATCTTCGTGCAAACAAAAAAGATGAGTCCTGTCGGCGTGGTTTGCTCAAGCTCGTGGGTCAACGTCGTCGAATGCTGACTTACTTGCGCCAATCAGACTACCAACGCTATTTGGCAGTCACTGATAGCCTCAACCTGCGACACAAATAGGGAACTTGTAGGGGCGACCGTCATGGTCGCCCCTACCCATTTGCCGCTCTCACATCCATAAGCCAACGTTTGAATAATACATCGGCTAAGACTCGAATCCCGGATTTAGCGGCACACGTAACGATCCGCCGTCAGGAATTGAATAGCGCGAATGATAAAGATCATCCTCGCTCTTCAGTCCCTGACCAGGCGGGAACAAATTACGGCTGACCAACTCAACTACATATCGCTGAACCAGCCCGCGCAAAATTGATTCCTTTGCGTCATGCCTTCAGCATTCGCGGACTGATGATGGGGAAAGTCAGCCAACAGGAGACATTATGAAACCCGAATCAAAAAAATACACAGCGACTGTTGGAAGGCACACGCTTACCTTCGAGACTGGCAAGCTTGCAGGTCAGGCGGGTGGTGCAGTGACCTTTGGCACGGCGGAGTCCATTGTGTTTGCAGCTGCCACAATGGGCGGCGTACGTGAAGGCATCGACTTTTTTCCACTATCGGTCGAATACGAGGAGAGATTGTATGCCGGTGGACGAATCCCCGGATCTTTCTTCAGACGCGAGGGACGGCCCGGCACCGAAGCGATTCTGACCGCCCGCCTCACCGACCGTCCGTTACGGCCTCTCTTTCAGGATGGGATGCGTAATGAAGTGCAAGTGATCATGTTCTCACTCTCCTCGGATGGCGTAAACCCGCTCGACATCCTCGCAATCAACGCTGCCTCGGCCGCCATCATGATTTCTGATATCCCCTGGAATGGACCGGTTGGCGCGGTGCGTGTCGGGCGCGTCAACGGCGAATTCGTCATTAACCCGACCTTCGCTGAAATCGATGCATCCGATCTGGATCTGCGGATTGCCGGCACACGCGAGGCAATCCTGATGGTCGAATGTGGCGCGAATGAAATCCCCGAAGATGTGATGGTCGCTGCCCTCGAGCTCGGACATAAATCGATCCAGCCACTGATCGATCTACAGCTCCAGATGCGCGAAGAAGTAGGCAAGCCCAAGCGAGAAGTGGCTCTCGCTATTCCCAACCCAGAATTGAAAAAGAGAGTCTTCGAGCGCGTCAGCGGTCCTATGACTGAGCTGCTCGAAAAACCCTTATCGAAGAATGAATTCAACACCGGTATGGATGGACTGCGCGATGCTGTTGTCCTGGAATTGAGCACCGTTCCCGAAGGTGGAACCGCCTTAGATTATCCGTCAGCAGTCGCAGTTCGCGAGGCGTTTTATCAAGCGGAGGAAGAAATCGTCCGAGAGCGCATCTTGAGCCAGGGTAAACGCCCAGATGGTCGCACCCCGACCGAGATCCGCCCGATCTGGTGCGAGGTGGGGACCTCCCCGCGCGCACATGGCTCCGGTTTGTTCACACGTGGTGAGACACAAATCCTATCCATTGCAACCCTTGGTACCTTGGGCGAGGCGCAAGAGCTGGACAACCTGAGTCCCATCAAAGACAAGCGCTACATGCATCATTACAATTTCCCACCGTATTCCACCGGAGAGGCAAAGCCACTGCGTGGGCAGAGTCGCCGCGAGATCGGTCATGGAGCACTTGCCGAGCGCGCCCTCGAGCCGGTCATCCCGGCCGAAGAGTCGTTCCCCTATACGATTCGCGTGGTGTCCGAAGCATTATCGTCGAATGGCTCCACCTCGATGGGCTCCGTTTGCGGCTCGACGCTGGCGTTGATGGATGCAGGCGTACCGATCAAGGCACCCGTTGCCGGCGTGGCGATGGGTCTCATCACTGATGATAGTGGCCGCTACCAAATCTTGACCGATATTCAAGGCGCGGAAGATCATCTCGGTGACATGGATTTCAAGGTGGCCGGCACCGCAACCGGTATCACCGCTTTGCAAATGGACATCAAGATCAGCGGCTTGAGCACACAGATGATGAAAGAAGCGCTCGAACAGGCCCGCACCGGACGTTTGTTCATTATGGATAAAATGCTGGAAGTGTTGCCTGAATCGCGCTCCGAGCTCAAGGATTTTGCACCGCGTATTATTACCGTAAAGATCCCGGTGGATAAGATCGGCGCATTGATCGGTCCCGGTGGAAAGAACATCCGCTCCCTGCAGGAAGAGACGGGCACAAAGATTGACATCCAGGAAGACGGCACTGTCTATATTGCGTCGACCGATGGTGTGGGTGCCAAGATCGCTCAGGAACGCGTGGAAGCTCTTAGCGACAGCGCCGTGGTCGGAAACATCTACACGGGCAAGGTCGTGCGCATTGCAGACTTTGGCGCGTTCGTGGAAATCCTGCCCGGCGTGGATGGACTCGTCCACATCTCGCAGCTCGATAGCGAGCGCGTGAACAAGGTGGAGGACGTCGTCAATATGGGTGATGAGATCACCGTCATGGTGACCGATATCGATCCGCAGGGCAAGATTCGGCTTTCCCGTCAGGCAGTGCTCGAAGGCTGGACTGCCGAAGAGGCGCGCGAAAAAGACCAGCGCAAACCTGGAGGCGGTGGTCGTCCCGGTGGCGGTGGAAACCGCGGAGGAGATCGGGGCGGACGCGGCGGTGGTGACCGTCGTGGAGGCGGGGACCGCGATCGAAATCGAAGATCATAAACTCAAACTTCCGAAGTCTTAGAGACTTCGGAAGTTTTTTAAGACGCAGTCCTGTTTTGCATTTAAATTCACAACGTTGATTTCCCTTCTCAGTGTTCCTCTATCTCAGGGGTGGGAGAACATTGTAGCTCCAAAGTTTCGAAAACTTCGGAGCTTTGTGCGAGAAGGAAGAACATCAACTCTATGACTGCTTTGGGGCAGACTTATTTATAATGGCTTGCAGGTGACATTTTCACAACGAAAATCTACGGAGAAACCATGGATTCCAATGTAAATTCAGATATTGAATACTACGCTTCTGACCTTCTAAAGGGTCTGCCCTTCTCGGCCGCTGTTCGTGTGGGAAGGATGCTCTATCTTTCCGGGCAGATCGGCATCGATGCCTCAGGCAAATTAGTGCCCGGTGGGATCAGCGCCGAAACACGCCAAGCCATGGAGAATATCAAAACCACCCTGGATCAATTGGGTTCCTCAATCGATTATGTTGTCAAAGCAACAGTTATGCTCGCCGATATGAACGAGTGGTCTGAAATGAACAAGGTTTATATCACTTACTTTGATAAGCATTTACCGGCACGCAGTGCCCTGGGAGCAAATGGACTGGCGATGGGGGCGCGGGTAGAAATTGAGTGCATTGCGGTTCTCCGATAAAGCATCCTTTAACAGGGGATACAAATTTTCGTTGGGTGTTAGTTCGGTATCAGGCTACTCGAATCATTTGCACGAGTACTCGGATAATCTAAAGCTGTAAGGTAGAAAGTTCCATTCTTGCGCTCCAACACCTTCCCAATTAATCTTGCTGGAGTACAAGTATTATGCTTGTAAAGGGGCGCTGGCGTCTACTTCAGCTTTTATGTTAGACTTCCCCAGCTATGAACATTGTCAACAAACTCAAAAGCCTCTATAACGAATATCCGCGCCAATATTGGCTGATGATTACAGGCATTGTTCTCTCCACGGCCGGGGGAAGCATGATCTGGCCATTCCTGGTTATCTATGCCAGTGGCAAATTAAGTTTACCCCTTAGTAAAGTTGCTGCACTAATTTCTATTAATGCCGGCACAGGATTGGTCGCATCTCTCGTCGCGGGTAACCTTGCCGATAAGATCGGTCGGAAAGTAGTTATGAACTTCAGTCTCACCCTCAACGGCATCGCGTATTTCCTGCTCATGTATGCTCACACCTATTCACAGTTTGCCGGGTTGATGATACTGGTTGGTTTGTCGAACCCGCTTTACCAGGTCGGCGCAGATGCGATGCTGGCGGACATGATCCCCTCTGAAAAGCGGACCGATGCGTTCGCCATCAACCGGATTGCCAACAACGCCGCCTTTGCCATGGGTCCCGCGATTGGCGGATTTCTTGCCACCCGTTCCTATAACCTTGCTTTTTACGCAGCTGGCGTGGGGTTTCTTAGTTATAGTACTTTGTTATTTTTCCTTGCCAAAGAAACACTAGTCATCGAACCGAAGAATGACGCCGCCCGGTCTGGCTTTGCGGACGTTGTCCAGGGTTATTCCTGTGTAGGGCGTGACCGGGGTTTTATAGCTTTCGTCATGACACTTAGCATAGGATTGATCGCCCCCACCTTGCTTTGGATCCTGATGCCGGTATATTCCAAGGTCAATTTTGGAATTCAGGAAAGTTTATATGGCTGGATTCCCACCACGAATGGCTTGATGTGCGTATTCGTGCAATACCCGATCTCACAGATCACCCGCCGCTACCGGACGCTCCCCGTACTGGCAGTGGGCATGCTGATCTACGCGCTGGGAGCGGGTAGTGTCGCGCTCATGAGCAGCTTCTGGGGCTTCTGGCTCAGTATGGTGATACTCACTTTTGGGGAACTTACGTTGGTTCCGACCGCCAGCAAGTACGTGGCAGACCTCGCTCCTGCGGATTTACGCGGCCGTTACATGTCCATTCACTGGCTGGGCTGGGGCCTCGCACGTACACTATCCCCTATCATCGGCGGGTTTCTGAACGATACCGTTGCGCCACAATCGATCTGGATCGGCGGATTACTGATCGGGCTCACCAGCGCTCTGGGACTTATCTTCCTGAGCCGCATATCCATATCCAAGCCCGTGCTGCAAACCGACCTTTAGGCAGTCAACGAGTACTCTACAAGGGGCTTTAGCAGGGGGCTAGTCATCATATTCTGATCTTCCTTTAATTTTCCTTCGATTTTTTTCTTACAGAAGAATAGTATTAAATGATGTAGTAGAGAACCGATTGGAGGATGTTCATGACAACAGTATTTGATACGGCGCTTGCCAGCAGTGATTTAAGCTTGGATCGTGTTCTGAACGCGGGTTTACCGGTGGCACTTGTTTTCTATGACAAAGAATTGCCGGCTCATTTGCGCCAGACCGCGGATAGTTTAGCGCGGCAATATGCGGGAAAAGTATTCGTTGTGACGCTGGCACGGGACGATGCATCCCAATCTATAACACGCTTCAACGTTCGTCAATTTCCGACCATTGTCACGGTGCGTGATGGCAAAAATGTATCCCGCCAGGAGAACGCCCAGGCTTCTGACCTGCAGCCACATCTGGCACACCTCGTCGGCGAGGGACCGCTTCCTGCTCCACGCGCCGCGGCTTCCGGTCCGAGCATGAGACGAGAGACGAGTGGAAGTCCTTTAGCAGTGAATGAGGCGGACTTTGAGCGCGAAGTCCTCCGCTCCGATCGTCCCGTACTGATAGATTTTTGGGCGTCATGGTGCGCTCCCTGCCGGATGGTGGCACCTACAATGGAAAAGTTGGCGCGTGAGCAAAACGCACTAAAAGTGGTCAAGGTGGATGTGGACGTGAACCCGGGCCTGGCAAGCCGTTATCGTGCTATGAGCATTCCCACGATGATCGTCATCAAAGGCGGTCAAGAGGTAGATCGCTGGGTCGGCGCGCTTCCAGAACAAGCTATCCGCAGCCGCGTGGCGCGTTGGATCCAGGGCGCGACCCAGACCGCCTAGTCAAACGTTTTGACAGGAGGTACAACTATGATCACATCTTCTCAAGGGAGGCTCCATGAACTGGAATCGCGTTTCATGGAGCTCCAAGATAAATTATCAAATACGCCAGAGAAGGAGGCGATTTCCATTCTCCATGCAATGCTGCAGGAAAGTCTAAAAGCTAATAATTCGTCTTCCTCTGGCAATGGTGGAAGCCAGCGTTCTGGCGTCACTTTGGAAACGATTGCCAATCTCTACAAGCAAGCTCCGGGCATGGAGGGAGATGTAGAAAACTCCGGCTTACCGGTGGGCACAAAGGCGCCAGATTTTTCATTGCCAGATGCAAACGGAGACCTGATCCGTCTGTCAGATTACAGAGGCAGGAATGTGGTGCTCGTATTTTACCCATTGGATTGGAGCCCGGCTTGCAGTGACCAACTGAGTTTGTATCAAAGCGAGCTTGCCGAGTTCGAACGTGCCAACGCCCAACTGCTCTGTATATCCGTGGATAGTATTTACAGCCACGGTGCCTGGGCTACGGTGCGTGGGTTGACCTTCCCCCTCCTAGCAGATTTCCATCCGAAAGGAGAGGTTGCTCGCCAGTATGGCGTGATGCGCGATTCAACCGGATTCTCGGAGCGCGCACTTTACATTATCGATGCCGAAGGCATGATCCGTTACAAACATATCTCGCCCAAGCTCGATCACATTCCTGATATATACGAGCTCTTGGACCAGTTGAAACAACTGGAGCCAGGTCTTGCAGGTGAAGCAGCGAACTAAGAAAGGAGGTAGCCATGTTTTCGATGCGTTCCCCCTATACACATCGATCACCCAGCCGCTTGAGCGTGCCGCCCATCGTTGTGTTTGGCACAAGCTGGTGCGCGGCATCGCAGATGGTCCGCCGTTATTTGGACCGGCTCGGGATTCCTTATGAATATCGCGACATGGAATATGACCTCGATGCGGCGCGCCGCGTCCAATGGTGGACAGGAGGCTCGTTCAGCCATCCGACGGTGCAGATTGGTGGTCAGATTCTCGTCGAACCAAGCCTGGATGAGCTGGATTGGACTCTCAACCGGTTCGGTGTGATTTAGTCACCCCGAACGAATATAAAACCGGATGCAAACGTTTGCATCCGGTTTTTGTTCGGTAGTCTATCACTTATCGTTCCAGCATCTCTTCCAATCTCTGTTTAACCCCGGCCCACTCCGTATCCAAAATGGAATAAAACACCGAATGGCGGATACGGCCATCTGGCAGGACCATGTGATTTCGTAGCACACCTTCCTTCACGGCGCCAATCCGCTCGATTGCCTTTTGTGAGCGTTCATTTCGAAGATCCGTTTTCAATTGCACGCGAATACAACCCAGCGCTTCAAATGCATGGCGCAAAAGCAGGAATTTACATTCCGTATTCACAATCGTCCGCTGAAATTGGAGTCCGTACCATGTGCCGCCAATTTCCAGGCCTCGGTCTTTGGACATGATATTCATATAACGAGTGGCGCCAGCCACATGCCCAGAGGCGAGGTGTATGGCAACAAAAGGGACATCAGTTCCTGTTTCGGCTCGTGAAAGAATTTCCCGCACCCAGCTGCCCATGTCTTCGGCGGAATTCATGTTACCGTACACCATAAAATCCCAGAACGGTTGCCCTACTCCAATTTCAGCCAATGCACGGGTATGCTCCTCCGTCATTGGTTCAAGACGCACATGTTTGCCTTGTAATACGACGGGTTTTACTTCCATGTAAGCCATTCTTCTTCCCGAGTGTCCTGTGTAGGTAAATACGGCATCTGCGGTCCTTCCAAGCCAAGAAATTCTGCCAATGCAGCGCGCATCGCTGTGCGATCATCCCATAAGTGCTCGCGCCTGCCAAAACACATCGATTGTTCATGTCCTTTGCCGCATGCCACGACAATGTCACCTGGTTGTGCCAGTCTCAAAGCAAAGCGGATGGCTTCGCCTCGATCCGGGATACGCCAAAAGGTCTCGCCTTCGATGCCCCCTCTGGACCTCGCGCCGGCTGCCATTTCCTCCAGGATTTCGTCCAATGACTCGGTGCGCGGATCCTCTGCAGTGAGCACTGTCAGATCGGCCAGCTCGGCGGCGGTTTCTGCCATCATGCGACGCTTGGCTTTGTCGCGCAGGCCAGCCGAACCAAACACGGCAATGATACGCGGTTGTGTCGTGGAGACTGTAGAGATAGGCAGCTGCCTGTCCCTACGATGGGTTAACATTTCACGGGCCGCTTCTAATGTCACCTTGAGCGCATTTGGTGTGTGCGCAAAATCCACAATCGCGGTAAAGTTCTGGCCCAGGTCAATCACTTCCATCCGCCCAGGAATGCCTTCAAGGGATGCAATTCCTTGCGCGGCAATTTCAGGATTGATATTTAAACCGCAAATCGTGGCTGTCAATGCGGCAAGGCAATTTGAGACGTTGTAAGCTCCCAACAAGTTGCTGCTCACATCCAGGTCGAAATCCTTACTTTGTGCTTTAAAGTGAATTCCCGCCGGGCTGTACTCGATATTTGTTGCATGAACATCGGCATCGGGATTCAGCCCATAATTCATCTTGTTCACTTTGATAAAGTCATTCAGGAAATCAAACGATTTCGTATCATCGCGATTAATAACACCTAGGCGCGGGTTGCCCTGCGGCTTGAGAACAGTGATTTCCAAGCTTGAAAATAATCTCGCTTTCGCGGCGCGATAGTTCTCATAGGATCCATGTTCATCCATATGCTCGTGAGTGATATTTGTAACCACGCCAATATCGAACTCACAGGCATCGACGCGATACTGCGCCCAACCGTGAGATGTCGTTTCCAAAACAACATGGGTGAGACCGGCATCTACCATCCGGGCAAGATACGCCTGGACATCATGTGCATCCGGTGTTGTGACGTGGAATCCGGTATCTAATACCTCATCTCCAATCACCGCGTTGACTGTTGATACCATTCCGGCTTTAATCCCTGTCGCGATCAGAATCTTATAGATGAGATTCGTCGTTGTAGTCTTGCCATCCGTGCCGGTCACGCCGATCATGGTCAGTTTGCGGGCGGGCCAATCGTGGAACGCGGCGGCGATCCAAGTCAGTGCACGACGCGGATTTTCGATCCGAATATAAGGAACTGAGAGGTCGTGAATATCCCTTTCTCCGACTATCGCTGTGGCGCCATGGTCAACAGCGTTTTGGATATACTGGTGGCTGTCCACATTGCCACCCTTCATCGCCACAAATAAATGACCCGGCTTCACGACGCGACTGTCAATAGAAATCCCAGTGATGGAAACATCGGGAACGTTTGCCTGCACAAAAGGCGCAGGCAGTTCGGCAAAGATCTGCTGGATAGATTTTTGATGGGTCATAGGATTAAATAAAAAGAGGGTTTTGACAATTGTATGCCAAAACCCTCAGCCTTACAAAAAGAATTATTTGAGGCTCTGACGCAGACCTTCGAGTCTGCCAGCGATCGAACCATTGAGAACCTTATCGCCGACCTTGATCACCAGCCCGCCTAAAATCGATGGATCGACGCGAAAGGCAATGTCCTTTGCACCAGCCTTGGCGAGTACATCCTGACGGACCGCGGCTTCCTCTGCCTGGGTCAAGGGTAGAGCGCTGGTCACTTCTGCAGTTTCGCCCCGGAAGTTCGAGCCATCGAGAACGACCACCTTACCCGATTTGACGCCCGAGAAGAACTCATCCAGCAGCGACCGCTGTTTCTTTTCGTCCAGTGCTTCACCCACGAGCTTATTCGCCGCAGCAATCGCCAGAGATACCACCTGACCGCGCAGATCGCCAAGCACGCGATTTCGTTCCACTTCGGCTTCGGCGATGGCAGCATCTCGTGCCTTTGCAGCTTCGGCTTCTGCGGCGGCTTTGACGTCCCGGCCAGCGATAGATGCACGTTCGGTCGCTTCAGCGACGATCTTGCTGGCTTCTGTCTGTGCGTCGCCGATGATCTTGGAAGCCTGCTTTTCCGCGTCTTCACGAGCTTGCGCCGCGACGCGGGAGTCTTCCAGACCCTGGGCAATTTTTTGTTTACGGGTCTCCATCATGTTGAGCAAGGGTTGGTACACCCAGGCGTTCAACGTGAGAAACACGATGATGAACGCAATGATCTGAACTTTGATTAGACCAAGATTGATACCAAGTGCTTCCATATATTGCTCCTATTTCCTATACAACCTTGAAGAGCATAAGGAACGCGATGACCAGACAGTAGATCGCGATCGCTTCGGAGAACGCGATACCGAGGATCATGTTGGTCAACAGGTTACCATACGTATCTGGGTTGCGTGCCATACCGGTGAGTGCACCCTGTACACTGAGCCCAATTCCGACACCGGCACCCGCTGCGCCGATCATCGCCAGACCTGCGCCCACATAGCGCATCGCATCCAAAATGTTTCCTTCCATGTTTACAGCCTCCTTAGGTTTATCCTGATAGTTGGTTTAGTGAGCTTCTGCGTGTTCTTCGCCGTGACCTTGGGTGGCTTGTGCCATAAATACCATGGTTAACATTCCGAACACGAACGCTTGAATAACACCGACGAACAATTCGAACATCATGATCATCGCCGGCATAATAGAAAACTTACCCAGTAATCCCGCTACGATGGCAACGAGCACGATACCTGCAAACATATTACCGAACAGACGGAAGGCAAACGAGAGGATCTTGGAAAGCTCCGAGATCAGCTCCAGCAAACCGACCAAAAAGTCCATCGCGCCGAAGAAGGGTACTTTGAACATTCTGCGGGTATTAAAGAATTTGCTGAGATAACCGGCTCCCTGAGCTCGGAAACCGATCACCTGGATCATCACCACGGCAATAATTGCCAGCGCTGCGGTGAAGTTTAAGTCTACGGAGATGCCACGGAAGAAGGGTGCCAAAACATAGCCACCTTCTTCCACCTTGCCGGGCACCATACTCGACCAACCACCGATCAGCGGAGCGGTTGCATAACCTTCTCCATGAGCGGGATGCAAAATCCCTATAGACTCAAAGCCCGGGATGAGCTTAAGCAGGTTTGCAAACAGGACATAGATCATGATGGTGGCAAACCAGGGGAAAATTGCCTTTGCCCACTTTACACCAGCCGAGCCTTCGGTCAGGTTATAGAGCATCTCCAGGATGGATTCCATCAGGTTGCCAATGCCGTGCGGTACCAAGTCTGTCCGCGCGCTCTGGTTCAACGAACGATTGGTGAAATAAGCAATCACCACGAGCAGGATTACCGTCAGAACGAGCGTGGGAAGGGTATTCACCAAATACAGAGGACCGAGACCGAGAAAATTCTCGATAATTGGCTCCTCGATCAATTTTTCCGGGGCTACTGCGATTTCCGGTTGGATGGGCGCAAAAACACTGCCCAGCCAAAATCCTAAAATCAGCAGGACCAGCACGACCCACCGGCGCCAGGGTCTACGTTTTTCTTGTTCCAATGCCGCCTCCTATGACGAAGTTTCAGAGTCTTTTTCTGCTTTGTCCTTCAACCGTGCCAGCGTCCTGCGCGCCACAACGAGCATTACGATCACCGATACGGGAATTCCAGCTAACAGTAGAGCCAGTGTAAACACCGGCTTTGTTCCGAACGTTTTATCCAGCCACAATCCGCCAAAAACAGAGGCCAAAATGATGATTAGCGTCAGGCATCCCACCTGTCCAACCATCACAATCAACAAGGTACCGAGAATGCCTCTGCCTTTCTGTTCTGATTGTGCCATATTGCACTAATTATAACTGATAGACTGAACGGATGTCAAATACTAGAAATTGGATGATGTACGTCCGTTTCAAACTACGCCTCCACTTGTCACCCTTTTAGAAAAGATTCAAAGCTGCCGCGTTTGACCAGCTAAACCACGGCGCAAAGACAGTACCGATCAGAATCACGCCCAGCACTAAAACTGTTAACGCAATCGCGTATGGACGCGTTAAACTCACCGGATGATTCTCCTCATCCTGCTGGGGCATGCGATACAGGTAGACGTACTTTAGAACATTCAAATAGTAGTACACACCGACGATGGAATTGATGATACCGATAATGACCAGCCAAACGTAGCCCGCTTGAATACCTGCAGCAAATACGAATACTTTTGCCACAAAACCTCCAAACGGAGGCATCCCTGCCAAAGATAGGAAGGCTGCCAGCATCATCAATGCCAGCGCAGGGTTGCGCCGGCTCATCCCAGAATAATCCTGAAGATCCTCGCAGCCTGTCGTTCCACTGAACGCCATCACAATTCCGAAGGCAAGCAAATTAGTGAGAATATATGCAGCTAGATAGAATACCACGCTCGCCGCACCCAGCTGGGTCCATTGCGGATTGACTTTTGAAAAAGCTACGACACCGATCAAGGCATATCCGGCATGAGCAACAGACGAGAAGGCGATCAGACGCTTGATGTTGGTTTGTCCTAATGCCAGCAAATTGCCGACGGTCATCGTGATGGCAGCAAGAATCGCAAGCGCCATCGTCCAGGAGACGGCAAAATCAGGAAAAGCCACAAAAAATAGACGCACAAGCACAGCAAAACCCGCAGCTTTCGACGCTGTAGATAAGAATCCTGCCACAGGCGTAGGAGCGCCCTCATATACATCCGGTGCCCAAAAATGGAATGGGACAATGGAAACTTTGAACCCAAGTCCTACCAGGATGAGACCCAGCACACCAAATGCTCCCCACTGGGATAAGCCGCCGGCTGCAAACATGCCTGCCAGTTGATAGATGTTTGTGGTGCCGGCGAAGCCGAAGACCAGGCTGAAACCGTACAGCATAACCGTCGAGGTCAAGGCACCAAAGAGCAAATATTTGAAACCCGCTTCCGTCGATTTAGGATCCCCAAGCATGAATCCGGAAAGGACATACAACGGAATGGACGTCGTTTCAATCGAAAGGTAGAGCATCACCAGATCGGCGGAAACAGCCATCAGGTTCATGCCGAGCAGCGAGGCAAGCAACAGTAGATATGCTTCACCACGATGTCCAACCTTCTCATTGTCCATGAGCAGGAGCG
>DATHUN010000554.1:0-7085 GCA_035462205.1 Anaerolineales bacterium | reverse complement strand
TGTGGCGGTGGGAGATGCAGGGAGAAGGGTGTCTTCCACAATAACGGGAGTCATTGTCGGCTGGGCAGGAATAGGTGTGTCCATTGCAATGGGAGCCGCGGGAACCTGTCCCGTCGAGCAGGCGCTAAGAAGGGTGGTAATGACAAGCAAGAAGAATATTTTTTGTCTCATAGTCCAGTTATTTGCAAATCATCGTGATTCTTTGGGCAACTTGCTCGGTAAGCAGGGATTCGCCGTAAGGTGTCATGTGGACGCCGCTGTTCGTAAATTCCTGCATGGGGACCAGGTTCCAGGTATCCAGATAGTTCCAGTGATTGCGTTGAGCGCGCTCGGCGAGTAAACTGCGGTATTCGTCGTATGCCCAGCGCGGGTAAAAGAAATTATAGCGGATGTCGCTGTTGCGCCCGTTGCTAATCAAGATCGGTTCATTGACCAAAAGCGTAGGCACATCAACGGCGGTCATACCAGCATCCAGGATGTCGAAGGAAAGCTCAGTGCGCAAGTCAGCGCTTGGTGTGAGGTCATGGAACTTCTTATCGTCCTCCAGGTCGATTTGGGCGTGCTCGTAGTTCTTTGGATAGTACTGGTCGATGCCGGTAGCTGCCCATAGCAAGCCATTCATCTGCAGACGGAATAGATCGGCAATCTCTCGCCGGCGGCCAACAAATGTCTGGTCCCGCTGGGACGCTTCGTCCAGTGCCGGGTCGTTTGGATCCAGGCTCAATTTGTACCTGGCAATGATCGCCCGAATGCGGTCAGGGTTGTTGGCGACCAGCGGCGACCCTAACTGTTTTTCCCTGGGGAGCGATTCCAGCGTGGTGAGCCAGATCACCATGTCGGGCTGGTATTTCCGCGCCTGGTCGAGAATGAGCAGCTCCTGCGCCAGCGAAATATACGGGTAGCCGAGATTATAAACGTGTACCTTTTTGCTGCAGGCTGTCAGGTCACGGGCATTCAGCTGACCGGCAAGCGTTTGCTCAGGTGTCAGCAGTGTGCCCCAGACCGATGAGTCGCCGATCAGCAAGACGCGATATTCATCCGCTGCTTTCGGCGTGCCATCAATAATGTGGGAGGCGAACATTGCATCCAGGTCAAAGAGACTGCGGTTGTAGGCTTGGGGCGCCTCACCGAACGGAAAACGCTGGCGCCCGGGAACGAGGGAGTTGTAGATGGTCAATTTTCCAAAAGGCGCACCCCAAAAAACTACGAACGCGAAGTTGAACAACAGAAAAAGGACTGTTGCCTTGAAGAGAACTCCGAGAAGGCGGGGTTTGTTTTGCATAAGCAATCTAACGTGCAGAGCGGAGAACGAAGCGCGAAGTTTCTTGCAGCAACACGCTTCGCCTGTGTTCGCCTACCGGCTCGCTCCGCTACCCCAAGGGTACGATGTCAACGCGAGAAATACACTCCATGATATGGATGGGCTGCTTAGCGCAAAGAACACCCATCCCAGGGCGACGAAGTGAAAGGTGAGTATGATGCCGCCGACCTGCAGTGCACGTTGCTGAGAAGGGTTGATGGATGGAAAGCGTGTCTTCACCAAATCACTCCAGCGGTTTTGAAAGAAGAGCCCGAATCCATGCCAGAGAGCCCAGAGCACAAAGTTGAGAGTCACGCCGTGCCACAAGCCGATCATCAACATCGTGGCAAGCTGACCGATCAGAATCATCGTCCAGGCCGGGATGGATTTGTACTGGCGGACCCAGCGATTAAAGGGGTTGAAAAAATACGAGCGAATCCAGCCTGTAAGGGTCATGTGCCAGCTATTCCAAAACTGGGTCAGGTTGGGCTTGAGATACGGAGCAGCAAAGTTTTCGGGGAGCCTGACGCCTACCAAACGCGCAATTCCGATTGCAATATCGGTATAACCGCTGAAGTCAAAGTAAATCTGAAAGGCGTAAGCGTAGACGATGATCCACATCCAGCCTGTTGTGCGGACCTGCGTGGCGAGTGCGTCATTGAGGGCGATATATGCCAGCGTATCGGCAAGGACAAATTTTTTGAACAGGCCAATGACAAGGCGCTGACCGGCGAATAACGTTTCGTCCTGGGTAAGCCTGAAATCTTTTCGAAGATCCTGAGCGAAGCGCTCGGCGCGGTCAATAGGACCAGCCGCCAGAGAGGGAAAAAATACAACATAGGTCCCAAATTCCGCCAGAGATAATTCGGGAAGTCGCTTCATTTGCTTATCGCGTAGAACATGGATGAGACGAAAGGCGATATAGGAAAATCCAAGCCAACGCAGGTCGTTGGCGAGCGCATTCTCAACAGGACGATGGGTCAGTGCTCGAAAGAAAATACTTGTCTGTAAGGAGACCACGGGGGTCTTTAGAATCACAAGAATCAATATCAATAAAATAATGATCGCGGCCAGGATCCATGTTTGGCGGTGTGACAGCCATGTGATTGCGACTACCGCGATTGTGATGGCAACAAGAAAAACCAGATATAAAGTTAGGCGGGGGGTAGATGTGCTTAAAATTGGATTGGGAAAAATATAACGCGAAAGATCCACGAAGCTCGCCACCCCGACCATGATCAATAAAGCGATCCAGTTCATGCGGGCGCGCCAGGCATCTGCGGCCGAGGTGATCAACCAGGTGATGACAACGAGTACCAGCGTTAGAGATGGCAGCCAAAAGTCAAAAGCACGGATGGGGATGGCCGGTTGAAACCAGTAAACAGCCAACACGCTCAGGGCGAGCAGAAGATACGTCCGCCAGGCTCCACGCGCCAGAACGCCGACTACGATTGCAGCTGCGAAGGAAGCGGCGATCTGCAGCAGTCCCATTTAGAAGCCTTGATAAATCCAAACTGGACTGCTATCCGTTGTGAAGACGAGCAATGCAATCACCATCAGAAAAAGAAGCAACGCCCAAATGTTCTCGGGCGTTGCAATGGCTTGCCAGATGCGTATTAGCGAGTCCCGCATACCAGCCAATCGCCGTTTTGCTGCACGACCTGGTACGTTCGCACGGAAAGGTCGAGCTCCTGATCTTCATTGTTATAAGTGGCGACGAGCTTGCCGCTGCAATTCACGAGGGCGGTATCGCCGTCCGTACCTGTCTGCGTGCAAGCAGCGTCATCAAGCCTGGCAGTGACGGCTTGCAAAGAGTCTAGTTCAATGAGGGCATCATTTTCCCAATCGCTGCAAACCAGAGTTGGCAGGCGATTCGCATCTTTGGCGACCAAAGCGTTGAGATACTCTTCCACAGCCTTGGCAGGAGCAGTGCTGTTATCCGACGACGAACAGGCAGAAAGGCAAAAAGTACTGAGAACAATCGTGAGAATGGTCAGAGAAAATATGCGCACAGAAACCTCCGGGGGAATGAGTCCGAGCGGAGATTATATTCGCAGCAATTTGATTGCGCAAGCAAGGACCTTCCAACGTCCCACGAGTTTTTGCCAGAGCCTGCGATTGATTATTTAATGACACTCTCCACTACCGCTATCCGTGAATGTCGAGCCCTCGACCGGGATAAACTGCCAGTCATAACCGTCGGGACGAAGGGTCACTTTTAATACACCATAGGTGGTGTTGTTTCGAACTTCTGATGTAGGCCGAGTAGGGCCGAACGGATAAAGATGTCCGCCGCCGGTACCGACTACGATCTCACGCAAACCCCGCGGGTTGGGTTGTCCTTGTCCATCCATCGGTGCAAAACGTTCATAGTTGTGTTCATGACCGTTGAGCACCAATTCGGCACCTGCATTATAGAAGGTTTGCCAGAGTGCTTCTTTTCCTGCACTATCGCCATGCTCGCTGCCCGTTGACCAGCGCGGCGTGTGCCAGTACGCCAATACACATTGGGCAGGGTGTGCAGCCAGATCGGCCTTCAACCAGCTGAGCTGCGCGCTGTCTTTTTTGACGTCAATTTCAGAGTTCAAAGCATAGATTCGCCAGGTACCCAGGTCGTATGCATAGTATGAGGGTATGTTATCGAAATACTCGAAGTAGGGAGCTGCGTCTGGCATGCGATACTCGTGATTGCCCGGCACCGGTTTGGTCCGGTCTTTAAACCGTCCCCAGCTTGGATCGTAACACTCGCTATAATTTGTGGCGTTGCCTTCTGGGTAAGCGTTATCGCCCAGGGCGATCACGGTGCCCGGAATTGCCTCCACTAAACTTGCGGTCATCTCATCGTTTTCATCCGAACACATTGCGATATCGCCCGCAGCAATCAAGGTCTCACCCTGCGCGAAGGATAGGGCAGTGGGTGTAGCGTTCGAGACGGCATTGGGAATATAGGTGACCACTAACTCAGGCGGATGGCTGCCCTCACGCGAGGAAAAGATGATTGCATCATCACTATCCGCGCTGAGCACAAACGTAAAGGTTCCATTTCCCGTGATGGCCGGGGTGACATTGTATTGAACCCAGGATTCGGTGTCGATCTGATCTTTATTATCCAGTACAAGATCGTCGTGGATCGGGCGCTTACTCCAGGTAATGTCCTTTTCAGACCAGGCTGTACCGGTTGTAGAAACGGACGGTCCATCTTTGGAACCATTTTTAGTCGCATACACGCGTAGCAGTGCACTTTCAATGACCCCCGACAAGTCCTTTACGGTAAATTGAATAAAGCTCTCGTCGAGGGTGGCTCCGCCATCGACCTGCAAACTCGACTTGGTTCCAAAGTTGTTATCCGGCTCTGATTGTTTCACATATGCATCTGCACTCGCGGTGAAGGTAAGTGAGAAGCTCACCGTGAGTACGCTGGTAGCGGTCCCGGCAGGAGAGGACGTCGCTGTTGCAGGAGCAGGTGTATCGTCCCCGGTGATGGGAATTGGCACTACATCCCCCGTTGATGTCGCGCTCGGCACACTGTCTGCCGGTTGGGTGGCTTGTACGTCGAGCGATGAAGTACGGACGGACGGAGTACAACCTGTGACAAATAGGACGACAAGAACTAAAAAAAGATTTCCGACAGCAACCGAAGTAGTACTTATTTTTCGCTCTCCACCACGTGGCTGGGAGCGCCCGACAGGAATGCCCATCGTATCCTCCTATATATTCTCAATCCAACGAGATCATTGCATGCTGGAATAAGTTGCTTTGTATGAATCTTTTAGCTGGGAAAAATTCGATGCGGCGATGAACCAGATTTCCGACCCTGAATTGGGCTGGTTGAGTCTAACACGAATCCTTAAAAATCAAATAGATTCCATTTGCGTTTGCAGGTCAGCCGCGTACAAAATAGAGGATGGCAATGATCACGCCAATCGTGATCACGGTCCAGCGCAATGTGGATGGCTTGATGCGACCGGCAAGCCGACCGCCCAATGTTCCTCCGATCAGCGCCCCAATCGCCATCACGAACGCCGCGGACCAGAGGACCTGACCCGAGAAGATGAAGAAGATCGCCGCAGCCACGTTGACGCTGAACGCGACGGCCTGCTTTAATGCATTAAGACGCGTGAGCGAATCCTCCAGGGTCAGCCCTAATGCCGATAGGACGATCACGCTCAAGCCGGCACCGAAGTAGCCTCCATAGACCGATGCCAACCCAACCGGTAGCCATGTCACTCGCTCGAGGCGCGCGCCATGCCCCTCGCCCACGCGCCGCGTCAACCAGGCGCGGACCGGATCCTGGATGGCAAGCAATATACAGGCGAGCAGGATCAAATAGGGGACCAATTGTTTGAACAGGCGTTCTCCGGTCAACAGAAGCAGATAACCTCCCAAGATTCCGCCCACAATGCTGGCTGGCACGATCAGCCAGAGCCTGCGTCCCTGCGTTTTGACATCGTTCCACTGCGCCAGCGTTCCGCCGAAATATCCGGGGCAGAGGGCGACCGTGTTCGTCACATTCGCGGCGACGGCCGGCACGCCTAAAAACGTAAGCATCGGAAAGGTAATCAGCGTCCCACCCCCTGCCAATGCATTGACCGCGCCGGCCGCCAACGCGGCAAGAGCGGCTACGAGATAGTCGAGTCCATGAAGCATGTTGTATGAATTCCTTGGTTGGATTCTTTGGAGGCAAGTATAGCATTTGTTTCCAAAATAAAAACAGCGCTGGTTTCCAGCGCTGTTTTTTTCTTAATGACAGTTGATGGTGCCGCTATCAGTATAACTTTGCCCGGCAACCGGAACAAACTTCCAGGTATAGCTACCGGAACTCAAGGTGAGTTTGAGAACACCGAAGGTATTTGCATTACGGGCGCGGCTGGCAGACAGGATCGTGGCAAAGCCATAGTGACTCTCTCCACCGGTGCCGGCGACAATCTCCTGCAACCCCGTGCTCACTGCTGCGCCGCTCTTGTTCATCGGGGCAAAGCGCTCGTAGTTATGCTCGTGGCCGCTGACCACCAGCTCTGCCTTGGCATCGTAAAGGATTGCCCACAGCGCCTGAGTTTTGGAGTCATTACCATGTTCCGCGCCGGAGGACCAGCGAGGACGGTGCCAGTACGCCATCACACATTGCTTCGGATTGCGGGCAAGGTCATTTTTTAGCCATGTGGCTTGCGTGCTGGTGGCGGAGGTATCTATCTCGGAATTGAGGGCATAAATACGCCAGTCGCCCAGGTTGTAGGCATAGTAATTCGGGACGTTGAAATAATTGAAGTAACCCACTGCTCCTGATGTTCTGTAATCATGATTTCCGGGTACCGGCTTGGTACGACTTTTATATTGCCCCCAGGTGGGGTTATAGCAGTTCGCGTACTCTGTGGGTGTGCCACTGGAATAGGCATTATCGCCCAAATCGAACACGGTTCCCGAAATGCTGCCGATTAAACTGGCGGTTTTTGAATCGTTGGTCTGGCCACACGAGGCAATATCCCCGGCGCCGACCATAACCACCGTAGCGGCGGAAGCCCGTTTCAGCGTGAAAACGACAGAAACCAAAAGGATGGAAAATATTGCCAGCGGAAGCACACCCTTCCTCATACCGAGGATCGGTTTATGTTGCTTGGTAGAAGTCATAAGTTTCTTTCTCCATTTTGTAATAAGTATGGGGATTTCCCCGTGATCAATTTACGTAGAGACCACCTCACGTTCTTAATCCAGCAGGAATAGGCGCGATTTTAGCTCGCGGGCTGGCAATAAGGCCTCCGCCAGGTAAACTTCTGGCAAGAATAAATAG
>DATHUN010000553.1:0-1992 GCA_035462205.1 Anaerolineales bacterium | reverse complement strand
CAATCAGTTGGGGATAAACAAGATCAACGGATTGGTGAGGCTGATCGGGGTCGATCAAATCATGATCCAAGCCTAGACTTAACGGGAATTCATAAGTTTCAACCTTCAATCCAGATCGCTGCCAGCGGTGAACCACTTCAGCAGTTAACATATTATTCACAGAGGTATCGTTGGCGTTTGTGACCATGATTATTCTGTGTGCCGCGGGCATAGAGACCCAACTTTTCACTTGCACCGCAAATCCGAGGCGCATAATTTGGGCAAGAGCATGTTTCGAATAACGAGGATAGGTATGGAAGGGCGCGACGTTTTCTTTTAAATTAGGATCCCACCATGTAAAGCTATCCGGCAAAAGCGCTGTGATATTCATTACAGGTGCCGTCAGACGCGTCGGAATTTGCTGAAAACCAAAAGCCGGCGAGATGATCATCGCTATATCCAGATCGCTGCGATATTGAGCAGCCCAAGCCGTAACCACACCGCCAGCCGACAGTCCGGCCATATCTACATGTTCTCCCAAACCGTGCGCAATATCCACCACTTGATCGGCATAGGCCGCCAGTTCCTTCCCCGTGAGCTGACCCTGCTCATCGTTTATCCGATCTGCCAGACCATGATGAGGCAGGGGAGCGATCAACACGTTATATCCCCGTTCGTAAAACTGCCGACCTAATTGACCAAATTGTGCCGGGCAATTGGTGTACCCATGCACCAGGATGATGACACGCTGCACCTTTTTCCCATGCGTGAGCAATTGCAGGAGGCAATCTGGATTCATTTCGGCTTGGCGGTCTTCGCGAAGAGCTTTGATTTGTTTTGTTGCCTCTTCATACGATTGCACCGGATGAGGGTTTGACGTTAAAGCCCAGGCATTCCACGGGAGGAAAGCTGCAATGAGGATGCTTATTACAAGCAGGCTAACGGCAAGAAAGAATCGCTTCCGGGTGGCAGGTTGTTTTCGATTTACGTGAGTGTTCATTGGTTTTCCTCCATCTCTTTCGCTGGTGCGCTTTGAAAAACTCTTACTTGGCTTTCGCCACGAGTTCCCGCCGTAGAATTTTGCCAACGTTCGACTTAGGCAGGGTCTCACGAAATTCTATAAATTTTGGTACTTTATAGGCTGCCAGTCGTTTACGACAATAATCCCGCAATTCCGCTTCACTCAACTGCTGGCCCGGATACAGCACCACCCAAGCCTTGACTGCTTCTACCGTATGCGCATCGGGAACACCGCCGACACACACCTCCGCCACGGCGGGATGCGTAGCAATAATTTCTTCCACATCACGCGGCCACACTTGGAATCCACTTGGCTTGATGAGATCTTTCTTTCGATCCACGATAAACAGGTAACCATCTTCATCCTGATAACCAATATCGCCCGTATAAAGCCAACCTTCGCGGAGCATGTTGACCGTTTCATCCGGCTGATTCCAGTAACCCTGCATGATCTGTGGAGCACGCAACACAATTTCACCAATCTCTCCATGGGTGAGTTTGTCTGCACCTGTTTCGACATCCACAATGCGGACTTCGACATCTGGCAAAGGAATACCGATCGAACCGGGTTTGTAGACGCCCAGCACCGGAGAGACCGTTGCACCCAGCATGGATTCTGTCAATGCATATGCTTCAATGATCCGTCCCCCCGTTGCATGCTCGAAGCGTTGTTTTGTTTCCGCCAGCAGGGACGACGCGCCGGAAATGCAGAGCTTGATACAGGTCAGGTCCACCTGACCTGCTTTGACCTTCGGGTGGTCCAGCAGCGCGTTGAACAGAGTGGGCACTCCCGGAAGAAAAGCCGGTTTTATTTTTTGGATGGTCGCTAACAAATCATTCAAATCGCGCGGATTCGGAACGACCGCCAGCGTATTGTGTCCCACCAAGCCAGTCGCAAGTACACCCAGTAATCCATACGCGTGGAAGAGGGGCATATTAAGCATGATGATGTCATCCCAATCTACCAGCACATTTTGGAGCCAGGTGTGGATT
>DATHUN010000552.1:0-6474 GCA_035462205.1 Anaerolineales bacterium | reverse complement strand
ATCGGTGGCTACACCATTCGGCTAGCCGTAAAACGGATGCCCGACCAAGAACGCGAGCGCTTCCTCCAAACGCTCGACTACTCCATAGACGATTGACTCAACCAGCTTGCTCCCCATAGCACCGCGTCCACTTGGACAGCCAGCGCGCCCGCAGAGATCATCGCCTCGGCGTTTTCTTTTGTCCAGATGCCGCCCGCGCCGATGATCGGGAGCCCCAGCTTGGCAGCAGAATAAACGGTTTCAAGCGTTTGTGGAAACAACGATGGTCCATACAATCTGCCTGTGATTAGTTGTGAAGGAGACGCGGATAAGGGCAGTGCACCGCGTGGTGTTGCAATGCTGATTGCCTGGGCACCCTGCTGAATGAGTCTGGGTCCCAAATTCAACACCTGCTCCACAGGCAAAGAAAAAATCAAAGGAAGCTCACCCAAGCACATTTCCAGGGTAAGCGAAATAATGTCATTGGCAAGCAATGGTGCGAAGCCGAGTTCGACTGCCATGACGTTCTCCTGTGTTTCTAGCATGCGCACCATGCGCTGAGTCTCTTCGGGGCGGTCTGCCATTAAATGTACAATGATCGGTAAGTCAGCACGAGTCCATTTTGCCGAATATCTTTTCATGCCTGCATGAAAGCCAGGATTTGGCAAACCGGTATGCAGCAGAAATCCACCTGTGTACTCGATCACAGCTGGTTTAGCGGTAGGCACGCGCGGGCGTAGAGAGAACGGGTTTGTCACGAATGCGCCAAAAGACTCCACTGAAATCCCAACGCGTGTATCCGGCGCGAATCCCAAGGCTCCCGCCGCGTTCATGAGGGGTTTGCTAAAATAAAGGTCGCGCTTGGACATTATTCAAACTTGACTGCTCGAGCTCCACCGGACAACGCCATCGCTTCCAGAAAAAATTTATGATAGCCACTAAAATGGGTTTGAAAAGTATCCGAGCCTTTGATAATGATTTTGGGTTTCAAAACAGGACGCCGGACGTTCTCCACCATTCGCGCGATACCATATTCCATGAATCCGGTGAGCAGGTCAAATCGTTCTATGGAGGGGTCCAGCGGTTGATTTTCGAATAAAGGGACAAACACTGTATCCGGAATAATCGATTTTTCGCCAATGGATACAAATTGATAGTTTCCATTTTCATCGTACTTTAGGTGAACACAGGTATCCAGGATGAGTTGATGATCCTCGAAAATGAAATGAAACGATTCGGGACTGATATGGATGACAATTTCAGGGATTAGTTTCATAGTTGTCCATGCCAACAGCGAGTGAGGTGTTTATGCAGCCCTTGAGTGGAATCCGTGTTTTAGACTTGAGCCGCGTGCTCGCCGGTCCTTATTGTACGATGGTTCTCGGCGATCTTGGGGCAGACGTGATAAAAGTGGAATCGCCGGAAGGGGACGAGACGCGCGGCTGGGGTCCGCCGTTTGTAGCGGGGGAGAGCGCCTATTTCTTATGTGTGAATCGCAACAAGCGCAGTATTAGGATCGATCTCAAAACGGAGCAGGGGCGCCGAATTCTTCACAAGCTAATTAAGCAGAGCGATGTGCTGGTCGAAAACTTTCGCCCCGGGTCACTGGCGCTCTTCGCGCTGGATTATGAGGCTGCTGCGGCTATCAACCCCAATCTGATCTATTGCTCGATCACCGGCTTCGGGCAAACGGGACCATTACGCGCGCGCCCCGGCTACGATTTTATGATCCAGGCGATGGGCGGGCTAATGAGCTTCACAGGCGAACCCGGTGGCGAACCGATGAAAGTCGGCGTGGCGGTGGCTGATCTCTTTGCCGGGCAGAATGCCGTGATCGCGATCCTGGCTGCCTTACAAGCGCGCTTGCAAACGGGCAAGGGACAGCATCTTGACATTGCATTATTTGATTCCCAGATAGGTATGCTTGCCAACGTTGCCAGCAGTTATTTGATCTCCGGCAACTTGCCCAAGCGATACGGAAACGCTCATGCTAATATTGTCCCATATCAAAGTTTTCAAGCCAGGGATGCATGGTTTATCGTTGCCGTGGGAAATGACAAGCAGTTTGAAAAGTTATGTGGGCTAGTGGATGAGCCAAATTTGGCAAATGATCCGCGCTTCTCTACAAACGCCAATCGAGTGAAACATCGCGAGGAATTGATTGCGATTCTCGGGCCCATTTTTATGCAGAGAAATGCAAGCGAATGGTTATCGTCTCTAGAAGCCGCCGGAATTCCGTGTGGACCGATCAATAATCTGGATAAAGTCTTTGCAGAGCCGCAATTGGAAGCGCGTAAAATGTTGATTTCTATGGAACACGCTGCGGTTGGAGATTTAAAAGTGGTTGGATCGCCCTTGAAATTCAGCGATACGCCGGTTCAGTACAAGCTGCCTCCGCCGATGTTGGGAGAGCATACCGAGGAAATCTTGAAAGAATTGATGGGGTAATTCCCTCATATTTCTTGAACACGCGGAATCGGCTGGGCATGAACCATCGTCATGAGCGGCGTCCATTGTTTCCTGTGGAGAGCAAAGCCATGGGAACTCAAATATTCTTCCATGCGCTGAATTCCAAAGTCTGAATCAGGATGTCCCCAGCGGAAGAAGAAATCAAAAAGTTTGATATCCATGCCGCGCGGCTCCTCGACGAACAGACTGCCGCTTGGCTTCAACACGCGGCGAATTTCATCGATCACTTTGCGCCATTCCGGGATATGGTGCAAGACGCCAAAGATGATGACGACATCCTTGCTGGCATCGCCAAATTGACTTAGATCCGTTGCATCCTGCACAAGAAACTTGAATTGTGGATAGCGCCGGCGAGCTTTCTCGATTTGCTCTTCCATCACATCCAGCCCCACATAACTGCGCGGTGATTGTCGGTGCAGTAAAGATGCGCCATAGCCATTGCCACAACCGATTTCCAAAACATCCTTATTCTTAAGTTGAAGTCCGAGTCGGACAAAGGACGGTAGCTCGAAATACTCCTGTCCCCACCGGCGCCACCAACTATCCATGGCGCGAAATTCGATATCAGAAAGTTTCATAGTGGTTTCAAAATCAAGAACCTGACAGATATTCAAGACCTGCCAGATTTATATCGATCAAGCTATTTCCTTCAAACCCATGGCATGCAACATTTCATCGTTACCGCGGTATTTGAATTCCTCCAACCCGCGCTTTTGGGCTTCGGCTTGTTCGATTGCTTCCAGCCGCTTGATATCTTCCTTGACCACCACAGGTTTGCCCAGGCTTTTGATCTTCGTTGTAACTGCTTCGAGGTTGGGCTGTGTAGGCTGCTTGGTTTGTAGATATTGCCAGACGGCTTTGGCAGCGTTGGTACCATCTTTGCGGGCATAGCCCACCAGGCCCGAGCTTGCCTTGCGCGACCA
The DNA here is from genome assembly GCA_035462205.1 of Anaerolineales bacterium. GTDB lineage: Bacteria > Chloroflexota > Anaerolineae > Anaerolineales > Villigracilaceae > Defluviilinea. The sequence continues at coordinate 3,103 of DATHUN010000552.1, read as the reverse complement.
GCCGCCAACAAATATGTCTTCAAACGGGGACTCGTAGGAGTTGCCGTCGATGGGGAAACGTGGACTTTGGGTCTTGATGAACTCGTTCCATTCGACCGGTAGACCAAAGCTATCATCCACTTTATCGCCGATGGCAAATATGACGGTCTCCACATCCAGTCGGCGCTTATTGCCGGTTCCTTTGGCTTTTGTGTCCCCATTTGCTGGGACAAGGATATTATCTTCCAATTCCACCTGTTTGAGGCGACCGTTTTCGTCGCCGATCATTTGGATGGGAGAGGCAAGGAATTCGAAACGGAAACGTGTGTCCGAGACTTTCGGTAGTGCTTTCGGCAGGGCTTCCAAAATCGAAGCGCGCGCCGCCGCCGGGTCTTGCCCAACCGCCTGCATGATTGGCGTCACGCGGGCGATCTCTGCATCCAGCGCGGCTTGATCGAGGTTGTCGATCACATATTCCATTTCCTTCTTATCGAACTTGATCTCAGCCGGACCGCGCCGTACGACGGCAATCACCTCTTCTACTTTGAGTTCACGGCTTAGATAGTGGGTGATATCAAGCATTACATTCCCCGCGCCGATCACAGCACAGCGCTTTCCGAACAGATATTGTTTCTGGCTGTAGGGAGGCAGGTGGTTATAAAAATAGACAACATCCTTGGCGTGATACACGCCTTCCAAGTCTTCCCCGGGTAAGCCAAGCCACTTTGTCCCCTGCGCACCAGCCGTGACAAGCATCGCCTGGAAGCCAAGTGCGCGCAGGTCGTCGAGAGTAAGGTCGCCCTGTGATCCGACGGTGATATTTCCATAATAGTCGAGATTTGGTAAATCCATGATCTGGCGAAATTGCTTGCGCAAGCCGGTCTTCATGGTGTATTTGGTGGGATAAATTCCATATTCTGCCAGTCCCCCCGGTTTGATATCGCGATTGAATAAGACCACGCGTGCACCCATATTGGCAAGTTCACGCGCTCCGAATAACCCTGCCGGTCCCGCACCAATCACAGCCACAAAAAATTGATTTGTCACTCATCCTCCAAAGAAACTCTGAGTTTTTCTTAGGCGGGCTGATTATAGCCAAAAGGGAATCATCGGACAAGATGAGACGATACGTTTGCAGTGCCGGGAAGGTTACAGGATGGTACAATGACCCAAGACAAAACTTAAATGAACATTTCAAACGCTACATGGACCGAGGGCGGTAAAATAATAGGGTTGAAATCTGTGTAACTATGCTAAGATAGCTCATCCAACTAGGAGGTCGCATGCCTACCCCTTCTTCCAATCCGAACGAACCTAGCAGATTTAGAAGAATCCTCGACGCCAACGAGGAGGACTCGGTGAGGTCGCGTTTGCCGCGTGCGAACCCGGTCAATCCGCCGATGGCCACCGTGCCCGTTGCTCAAGAATATACTTATGTAGAGCCGCGCTATAAGTTTCTCCCCGCGTTCTGGACAATTGCCAGCACCATCTCTATTGTAGTGAATATTATTCTTATTGCCCTTGTATTTATCTTGCTGGGAATGCTTGGATCTGTTCGACCGGTAGCCACTGACAAGGCGGCTGGCTTGCTCAGCGAGTTCTACAGCAGTTTTGCTGCAATGGACAGCGCTACCATTTCGAGGGTGATCCCGGTCGATGCAAATATTCCACTCAACCTTACCGTTCCCGTGAATTTAAGTGGGCAGACGATCACCCTTGCGCAGGATGCGCACATTGAAGGCGTCCGTGTACAGATCTACGAGAACAATTTCACTCTTGATGCCCGACGCGCTGTAATCACGCTTCCCGCAGGCACACCGCTGTCAGTCGACCTTGCTTTCAATCTGCCGGTTCAAAACAACGTGCCTGTTCACATCGACGTTCCTGTCCGTATCCCACTCAATGAAACGGAATTGCACGAGCCCTTTACGAGACTTCGACAAACTGTGCAGCCATACTATTGCATGCTGCAACCGCAGGCTTTTTACGCTGGTGTGCAGGTTTGCCGCTAATAAAATAGGAGCAAGCGAAATTATTATTTTATGAATAACACGATTTCCAAAACGACACTTTCTAACGGGCTTAAAGTTTTTCTGAAAGAAATCCATACCGCCCCCATCATTTCCTCCTGGCTGTGGTATCGCGTCGGTTCACGCGACGAAGTGCCGGGGCGCACTGGCATCTCGCATTGGGTGGAGCACATGCAATTCAAAGGCACGCTACAGTTTCCGACCAACGTTCTGGATAAATCGATCTCACGCGAAGGCGGCACGTGGAACGCGTTTACCTACATGGATTGGACAGCATACTTCGAAACGATGCCTGCCGATAAAATCGATCTTGCTCTGCGCCTCGAAGCGGACCGGATGGTCAACAGCCAATTTGATCCCGATGAGGTTGCCTCGGAGCGAACAGTGATTACATCGGAGCGGGAGGGCAATGAGAACGAGCCACTTTTCCTGCTTGGTGAGGCGATCCAGCAAACCGCGTTTCGCGTTCATCCATATCATCACGAGGTCATTGGCGATATGGCTGATCTGCTAACCATAACGCGCGAGGATCTCTATAATCATTATCGCACCTTTTATGTCCCCCACAACGCGGTGATGGCGGTGGCTGGGGATTTTGATGCGAAATCCATGTTGTCGCGAATCCGTGAATTGTTTGAGCCGATTCCTGCTGGCTCCGAACCGGTGCGCCTTGCTCGCCCTGAACCAGCGCAGAATGGGGAAGTGCGTCTCTCGGTGGAAGGACCAGGCGAAACCTGTTACGTTCAAGTTTGCTACCGTTTTCCGTCCGCTTCGCACCCCGACTTCTTCCCATTAAGCGTGCTGGACAGTCTGCTTGCGGGACCCAGCAATCTGAACATGTTCAGCGGGGGAATTTCCAATAAGACATCCCGCCTCTACCGCGCTCTCGTAGATCAGGAAATCGTGGTCAGCGTCCATGGCGGCGCGCAAGCGACGATCGATCCTTTCCTCTATACAATCACAATGACTGTCCATCCCAAACGCAAAGCAGAAGAAACCTTAACAGCTTTGGATAAGGAAATCCAACGCGTAAAGGATGAGAAAGTATCCAAGGAAGAAATCAGACGCGCGATCAAACAGGCACGCGCTTTATT
>DATHUN010000551.1:0-19005 GCA_035462205.1 Anaerolineales bacterium | reverse complement strand
ATGGCTCATTCCTTTTTTCTGGAGAGTTCTACGTTATTATATACCATCCCTTGCATAAAACAACAATTGAAAGTACCAAAAGATCGTTACAAAGCTTCCATTAAATAAAGAACCCGTTCGGACTCATTGACGTTGACAGCTTCGTGGATCTTGAATCTTGCCTGGAATGCCATTTCGAAACCTTCCCGGGTATACGTGGGGAAAATATCCTCACGCGAGGCGAGCAGCTTTTTCACTTGACTATCCGCCTTGGGAACGAACTCGATCACCAGCCACTTACCGGTTTCGGCAAAAAAATCGGCCAGTTGAGGAAGCGGAACATTGTTCGAAATCGCCAGGTGGTGAATTACTGCCAAAGCTAGTGCCAGATCCACGGGACCTCGCGTGCCTAACGCATCGCGTTCGCGATTTGCCCAGCCAAGTGCGGGGCTCGGATTCGTAAGGTCAAGCAAAAGCGGTAGGAGCTTTTCGTTCTTCTCTACCTTGACCTGACGGTAATTTTGCTCCACCGCGGTCGGATCGATATCGAACGAAATCACATAGGGACCGACCTCGCTTGCGACGCGACTAAACACCCCGTTATTGGCACCCAGGTCCCACACCTGTGTCGGTTGAAGGCGACTCGTCCATTCACGCACGAGCTGTTTCTTATGTTCAAAGGCAGCATCCGAGTAATTGGTGATATTGTAATAATTTCCCCATTCGGTACCGCCGGGTTTCCATTCCAATTTGCGGACCGTGGATTGGAGGCTTTCGATTAAGCCGGTCAATGCCTGCTTGCTCATCGATCCACGGCGTGATTTGACCTCTTCCCCCGCATATCGCTTTTGCGCGCCTGCATGCAGATGGATATGAGTCAACAAACCAAAATTGAGACGTGAACTCCCGGGCAACAATTCACTTGCCAGGTCCAGCGGCACACCGTCAATATACACGCGCAACAATTGACTCAAGCGCACGTCTTTCAACGCCATCAAGGCGAGCGGCGCCAGGAAATGTTGGCAAAATTGGCGATAGGCAACCCAGGGTTGTCCCTCTTTATACGTCTCAAACGAGAGTGTATCGATCAGCGTAGCTTTGCCATGCACAAATTGAATGTTGTACGCGCTCGCATCCTTCAGTGACATATCCGCTTTCAAGGCGCGCTTCTGAATGGACAGCGTTGTCAACGCGGCATCCTTCAATTCGCCGAATGACCATTCATACGGATAAGAGATGAACGGTACGCGTTCTGGCTGAATGATCTTGTAACAGATATCGGCTTCTGCCGGCAATACATTCACTTCGATATGGGGAACCAACAAGCCAACTTTGACCAGCTTGTCGTATAGACCCGATTCGATCAGTCGGACGTACTCCTGCTCATACTTACGATTGACCTGCCGGTAGAGGACACCGTCACGAGAAAACAGGAATCCGCTCGGATCCCGAAAGGAAGCGCTGAGTTGTCCTTTACTTTGTCGCGTCGTCATCGTCCTCATCTGCTTTTGCCTTGCCTCCAAAGAGTCCTTTGATCCTTCCCCAGGAAGCCCGTAAGGCAATCCCCAGGCCAAGCAGCGCCGCAATCAGCAGTTGGATCAGAAAACTTCCAGAGCCGGGATCAAGGTAAAAGTGTGGTGCGTAATGCATGTCTTTCTCCTATTCTTTTTTACAAATAACCTTGTAAAGGCTCGCGCTTTTGGATTGCCGTCGCAAGGTTCTTTATTTCTATTCAACAGTTTCAGGAACAATGGCTTCCAATAGGAAGGTCTCCTGGCAATTTGTACACTGAGCTTCACGCTTGTTGGCAATCACAAGCAAGCCACCGCATTTGGGACACGGCACTTTAAGGGGCCGCTTCCAAGAAGTGAAATCGCAGCTCGGATAATTTTCACAGCCATAGAATGTGCGTCCTTTGCGGGTTTTGCGCTCGACCAGTTCACCGCCGTCTTTGGGACATTGTATTCCAATTTTTTCGAGCCAGGGTTCCGTGTAGCGGCAGGTGGGGAAATTCGAACAGGAAATAAATTTGCCAAAGCGCCCGTAGCGGATGACAAGCTCGCCGCCATCTTCCGGGCAGATGCGACCGATCGGCTCGGGTCCACTCTTGGTGACCGGCATCTCGGCCTGCGCCTTTTTCAGATCTTCCTCGAACGGGTGGTAGAACTCATGAATGACTTCGGTCCACTCCGCTTGACCGGAGGCGACCATGTCGAGGTCTTCCTCCATGCGCGCCGTGAACTGGTAATCAACAATATCGGGGAAGTACTGGGTCATCAGGTCATTGACCTGCATGCCGATCTCGGTCGGGACGAGTTTTTTCTCCTCGCGCACGACATAACCGCGCTGCTGGATGGTGGAGATCGTCGGCGCATATGTAGAGGGACGGCCAATACCATCCTCTTCCAATGCCTGTACAAGGGAAGCCTCGGAGTAACGCGGTGGCGGCTGGGTGAAGTGCTGCTCGGGGATCAGACGAATCAGTTCCTGCTTTTGCCCCTCAGCGATTCCCGCCGGAATGCGGACATTTTCTTCATCGTCCTCACCTTTTACGTCTTCATTTCTTGCTTCCTCATACACAACTAGGAAACCGGCAAATTTCACATCTGAGCCTGAGGCGCGCAACAAATAGTCGTGTTCGTTGGTTTTGCCAGTCACTTCCACTTGCAATGTGTTGTAGACGGCCGCTTCCATTTGCGAGGCAACAAATCTCTGCCAGATCAAACGGTAGAGCTTATACATCGCCGGCTCAAGATATTCCTTAACTTGTTCCGGCTCACGCATCACCGAGGTAGGCCGGATGGCTTCGTGTGCTTCCTGGGCATTCGCAGATCGTGTTTTATATTGAGGCGCATCGGGAGGCAGATAATCACTGCCGTACTTTCCACTGACATATTGTCGGGCTTCCTGTTGAGCAGAAACAGCGACATTGGTCGAGTCGGTACGCATATAGGTAATCAGACCCGTCGTCCCACCGCTGCCAACATCCTGACCTTCATAGAGTCCCTGCGCAAGAGCCATCGTGCGCTTGGCAGTGAAGCCCAGTTTGCGCGAAGCATCTTGCTGCAACGTAGACGTGGTAAACGGCGCGGCGGGTTTTCGCCGACGTTCACCGCGCTTGACCTTGGTGATTGTATATGCAGCTGTTTCCAGATCCATCAGGATCGGCTTGACGGTTTCTTCGTTGGGAAGTTCCGGCTCCTTGTCGTCAATCTTGGCAAGCTTGGCAACAAACGTGGATTTCAATCCCTCCGGCTGAAGCTCGGCATGGATCGACCAATATTCCACCGGGACGAAATTTTCGATTTCACGTTCTCTCTCGACGATCAGCCGCAGTGCCACGGATTGCACGCGGCCCGCCGACAGGCGTCCGCGCACTTTCTCCCATAGAAGCGGGCTGATGCTATAACCCACCAACCGGTCCAGGATACGACGCGCCTGCTGCGCATCCACCAAATCCATGTTGATGTCACGAGGGTGGGAAAATGCTTCTTTGATAGCGGGTTCTGTGATCTCGTGGAAGACTACGCGCTTCGTCCGCTTGGGGTCGATCTGCGCGGCTTCGAGTAAATGCCACGAAATGGACTCCCCTTCACGGTCCGGATCGGTCGCGAGAAAAACTTCCTCCGCTTTTTGAGCAAGCCTCTTGAGCTCTTTGACCACATCCTTCTTTTCATTTGGCACGCGATACTTCGGCTCGTAATTATTCTCAACATCCACCGAAAGCTGGGACTTCAACAGGTCGCGCACATGCCCCACGGAGGCGCGCACCGTGTATCCCCTGCCAAGATAGCGCCCAACTGTTTTCGCTTTAGCAGGCGACTCAACGATTACGAGCTTTCCCTCGCGCTTTTCCACCTTCTCAGGCTTGGGAGGTGGAGTCATCCCCTCGTGCGCCTCGGTGCGACCCATCTTATAAAGTTTTGTTCCGCAAACGGGACAAGTGCCAATCGTGACTGGAGATCCTTTCGCGTTAAAGCTTGCCACAGGATCCTTCATCTCACGTTTGGTCTTACATTTCATGCAATATGCTTCCATAAATGAACCCTTATCAACGTCATTGTGAGCCGATGATGCCTGGCATCATCCTCGGGTCTTCAACGCACTCGCAATAACGATCGCTATAAATATTTCTCCTGTTTATGTTTTTTCAAATGTTCTACCACGTCGCGCACTTTCTGTGCCTGGTCGGTTTTGCAGATCATCAGAACATCACCGGCATCCACGACGACGAAATCATCCAAGCCGATCGTAACGATCAGGCGCTCATCGCTCTTACCATAGACGAGTGTATTATGGGTATCCAACATCAAGTTCGGTGCGTTCACCTGGATATTCCCGTCGAAATCGGGGAATAACACCTCGAACAGTGAATCCCACGAACCAACATCGCTCCATCCCAGGCCACCGGCCGGCAGCACGGCGACGCGCTCTGCTTTCTCCATGATGCCATAGTCAATCGTCTGCGATTTCAGATTGGTCCAGTGCGAAGTAACCACATCATCGTGTTCCGACGTGCCCCAGGCATTGGCAATTACATGGACAGCCTCGTACAACTCCGGCATTTGGCGCTTGATCTCAGCAAGGATTACATCCACCTTCCAGACGAACATGCCGCTGTTCCAGGTATGATCGCCGGCACGCAACAATCTTTCCGCGGTTTCCTGGTCCGGCTTCTCTTTGAAGCGCTTCACCCGGTAAACAGGATACTGGTAATTACCTTCAAGAGTGTCGCCCTGCTCGATATAGCCATAGCCAGTGGAGGGAAATGTCGGCGTAATCCCAAGCGTGACGAGGTAATCTTTGGATGCCACTTGAAACGCCGTGCGAATCAAGTACCGGAACAAATCCCGGTTCCGGATGAAGTGGTCCGCAGTCAGAATTGCCATCATGGCTACCGGGTCGCGCTTTTTCAGGACGGCAGCCGCTAATCCTACCACAGAAGCTGTACCACGCGGTTCCGGTTCGATCAAATAGTTCTCTGCAGGGATCTCTGGCACCTGCATCTGCATCTGTTGCGCCTGTCCGGCAACTGTCACAACCAGGATTCGTTCCGGCGGAAATAAATTGTCCAGGCGATGAACCGTGCTTTGAAATAACGTCTCCTGCCCGAGAAGCGGAAGAAGTTGTTTTGGGCTGTCTTTTCGTGAAATCGGCCACAGACGAGTTCCCCCGCCTCCAGCCATAATCACTGCATATGTATGTTCCATATCCTCACACCAAATAGTCAGATTGTTCTTCGCGCACGGCGACATAATTCATACCGCCCACCTGGCGAACCATTCCTTTTAGCTCCATCAATGCCAGCGTGGCAGAAACTTTCTCAATCGGTAGCTCTGTCTGGTTGCGAATTTCATCCACGTGCAACGGCTCGGCCCCCAGGATGCTCATCACACGCCTCTCGGTTTCGTCGGCAGCGATGATCTTGCGCGCGGCTTTGTGTTCACCCATGCGTGTCAGGTTCAATGCCTGCATCAGATCATTGATGCTTAGTAGCGGCAACGCACCCTTTTGAATCAACTTATTGGTGCCCTTGCTTTGAGGCGCAAGTATACTACCCGGGACGGCGAAAATTTCGCGCCCCTGCTCCGCAGCGAATTCTGCGGTAATTAAGGCGCCACTGGTTTCACCCGCTTCGACGACAACGACCGCGAGGGACAGCCCAGAAATAATGCGATTACGTGGCGGGAAATTGGATGCATCGGGCGGCGTGCCAGGAGCGTAGTCGCTGACGATTGCTCCCTGTTCTATCATTTGTTGCGCGAGTGAGCGATGCTCGGGCGGATAGATTTTGTCCACGCCTGAGCCAAGTACACCAATTGTTCGCCCGCCTGCTTTCACCGCAGTTTGATGGGCAATAGCATCAACACCGCGTGCTAATCCTGAAACCACCGTGATCCCATTGGAGGCGAGATAAGAGGATAATTCCTCCGTAATTTGTCTGCCATAGGGTGTCACCCGACGCGTTCCCACAATTGCGACAGCGTACAGATCATCGGGCAAATAATCACCACGTACATATAACACAGGTGGTGGCTGCTCGATTTCCTTGAGACGTTGTGGATAGGCTTGATCTTTCCAAGTGAGGATTTTGATGCCCTGGGATTCGATCCGCGCCCAGACCTTTTCCAAGTTTACTTGATCACGCGCCAGAACGATTCGTTCGATCAGCTTCCGACTCAAGCCGGCTTTCGATAAATCGATCGGAGCCGCCTTCCATGCGGATTCGAGATTGTCGAAGTGGTTCAGCAACGCCTGCATCCGCACCGCGCCAATTCCCTTGATCAAGTTAAAACCTACCCAATATTTGTTATCGTCCATAGAATATCGTGGGAAAATCTTACAGGCCCTCAAGCAGATGGACCCGCATTAAACGGCCCGTGGCATCCAGATCCAGAATGACTGAGGCAATCGCTGGGAGAAGAATCTCTTTGCCCGACTCATTTCTCACCACATAAACATTATTCGCGCCTGTCTCAATAATTTCCACCAACTCCCCAAGCGGATTGTCATTGTCATCTATAACCCTAAACCCAAACAGCTCGTGCTGGTACAGCTTTCCTTCCGGTAATGGCGGCACATCACTGGCTTTGACATATACCCATTGGTTGCGGTATCGACCTGCATCTTCAGGTGTATCAATTCCACCAAACTTAATCAAGACTCCATTTTGGTGTTCGCGCACAGATTGGATCGTCAACGGTGTATGATCTTCTGACACCAAAAGTTTTCTGCCGCGCTTCAATCGCTCCGGGAAGTCTGTATGCAGATCCATGACGATTTCGCCGCGTAATCCATGAGGTCGCCGCAGGTATCCAACCGTCAAATATACAGGCTCGCCTTCTGGCGAGCCTGAATTTGTAACTCTGTGTTCTGCCATTATTCTGGCTCTACCACATCAAGTGTGGCTTGCTTGCCTTCCCGTTCTGCCGCTACCCGCAGAAGTGTGCGAATGGAGTTGGCAACCTTGCCGCCCTTCCCGATCACGCGCCCCATATCATCCTTCGAGACGCTTAGCTCAATCCGAACACGGGAACCGCCTCCGCTCTCACGTACTTGCACTTCTTCGGGATGATCCACCAGGGATTTCGCAATATATTCGATCAGGTCTTTCATTTCCATCTTCCTCCCCTTCCCTCTGAGGGAAAGGGTTGGGGTTAAGTCAATTACTTAGCCGTCTTTAGTGACGCGCCGCGCTTGGCTTCTGCTTCTTCGCCTTCCTTCATGAGGGTCTCGACGGACTCACCCTTTTTGAAGCGTTCGAAGCGATCGAGGATGCCTGCGCTCTTGAATACCTGTTCCACGGATTCGGTAGGAAGCGCGCCATTCTGCATCCAGTGAAAAGCCCGGTCTTCCTTCACGTGAATTGTCGCAGGCTGCGTGCGCGGATTATAGAAGCCCAATATTTCCAAAAAACGACCATCGCGGGGTGACTCTTTATCGGCAGCCACAATGCGATACGTGGGTTGGCCTTTGAGACCAATACGACGTAAACGGATACGGACCATCTTACTTTTTCTCCTTGAAATGTTTTGCGTTTCAGACAGGCATAGAGAGGTGCTTGAAAGGAAGCATGCGGGCTGAAATCACAGGCGGATATTTTACCAGATAATCTAAACGGGCAGAGTAAACGAGATTTTTGTGCCTTTTCCGGTTTCGCTTTCTGCCCAAATTTTGCCCGCGTGCGCCTCAACGATGTATTTTGCAATAGACAAGCCCAATCCCATTCCCCCCGAATCACTGGATTTGTAGAAGCGGTCAAAGACGTGCTGGAGGTCGGCGGGATCGATCCCTGAGCCGCTATCTTGGACAAAAACCGTCACGCTCCGTTCGGGTCCCATGTCGACTTCCGCTAAACCGACCTTCACCTCCCCGCCATGTGGAGTGTAACGTAACGCGTTCGAGAAAATGTTGCTCAACACTTCGTGGATACGCAAAGGGTCAAGATGGATGTCTTCGAGATCAGCAAGAGCTAGATCAACGTGGATATCTTTTTCCTTGGCGTTAGATTCAAACCCCGAAACAACTTCCTGGATCAAGGCCGCCAAATCCGTAGGCTCACGCCGTAGTTGCAACGAGCCGGTTTCGGCAAGCGCCATTGTCCGTAGATCGTCTACCAGCCGCGATAGGATTTGGGTTTCTTCCAAAATCGACTTCAACCGCGCTTCGTCCGCGGGGTACATACCATCTAAAATCCCCTCGACATTTCCTTGAATCACGGTAATAGGTGTGCGTAACTCGTGTGACACGTCCGCAAGCATATTGCGCCGATGCTGATCGTTCGTCTGCAAGCGCTCTGCCATAGAATTAAATCCATTTAATAACGAACGGACTTCGGGAGGTCCTTTGATTTCAACGCGAGCAGAATAATCTCCGTCGGCAACTTTATTGGAGGCATCGACCAGTTCATCAAGAGGACGAGACACGCGCCGCAGATTTCGAGTCGCGAAAACAAATGCCAATACAACCAGTGCAAAAAAGATTGCAGCGGCTGGCAAAAGCAAACTATATTGATTGCCCGATATATGAACGACGCCGAGGACATTGAGGATAAAAGCAGCTATGGAAAATAGAAGCACAAATCCAATCAGGTTAAATAGGAGAAATACGCAACCCATTCTGCGAAAGAATGGATTGCGCCTGCCCATATACCGCCAGGCACGGCGATCGCGGGGTGGCCACTCTTCGTTTTCGGGCCACCACGGTGGGCGATGTTCGCTCATATAGTGTTCACGCCAGCGTGCCCGTTCATGGAAACCGGAAGGTTGTTTCATCAATGAATTATTTATCCGCAAACTTATAACCAACACCGTAAACAGTCAGAATGTACTTTGGCTCGCTGGCTTTGACCTCGATTTTGCGGCGAATATTTTTGATATGGGCGTCGATGGCGCGCTCATAGGATTCAAATGCCACGCCGTGGATGGCATCCAATAATTGAGCACGGGTAAAGATGCGTCCCGGTTGGCGGGCAAGGTTGGCAAGCAATTCAAATTCCGTGGGGGTCAACTCGTCAATGTTGCGCTTTTCTGCAATAACACGCATACGTGGGACATCGAGGGTCAAGTCTGCGACGCGAATTATTTCGGAGCCGGCACTGGTTGCGTTTTCAATACGCCGAAAAGCAACCCGGACGCGCGCCACCAATTCTTTGGGGCTGAAGGGCTTGGTCATGTAATCGTCAGCGCCGAGCTCGAGCCCGATCAATTTATCGGATTCCTCGGACCGGGCGGTCAACATGATGATGGGTGCGTTGGAGGCTTTACGAAACTCGCGCGTGAAGTCCAGCCCGTCGAGCTGAGGCAGGCCGAGGTCAAGAACGACTGCATCGGGTTTCTCCGTCTTCGCTAGCGACAGCGCTTTCTTTCCGTCATATGCGACAAGAACACCAAAACCCGCCCGTTCCAAATAGTCTCGCACGAGCTGGGTGATCTTGGGTTCGTCGTCGACAACGAGGATAGTTTTCATAAATATCTTTCAGGGGACGGCGTATGCCGTCCCCTACGATCGATTATATTATTCTTTCTTCGCCTCAGGCTGCTCCCCATGCGCTCTTTTGTGCCATTCCTCAAACGTCGGCGGCACACCGTTCTCCCAATCTCGCCGCCACGGACCATGATGATGTGGTCCCCATCCCCAGCGCCGACCCCAGAAAAGAAATCCTAACGCTCGGAATGCGATGAAAAACAGGAACAACCCGATCAGTGGACCAAAGCAGCCAAAGCCAAATCCGAATGGATGATAGAAAGGCATTCCCCATCCATAGTATGGATATGGTGCAGGCGCTGTCTGCCCTGAAGGTGCCTGGATGGTGACAGGCGATCCTTGAGCAACGCCGACGCGAAATGCGAAGAAGGCAATGCCGGCGATCGCGGCGACCAACACCAACGCCGAGACGATACGTAAGCTAGTATTATTTCCGTTCATGTTTTACTCCTTTTTGATCTTATGCCCGCAGTATAAGATTCGCTTGTGAATTGATTGTGAAGAGAGAACGGAGGAAAAGCGTAAGCCCCGGTTTTAGCTACATTGACTCAACAGAATATATGTTCTAAAATTCACTATCAGTGAATATTCAAAAATTAAAGCAAGCGGAAGCGGAATTCTTTGCTCGGTACCCGGGTGGATTTGACAACCCCGAATTGATCGAGATTCGCAAGCACCATCGACTGGAGAAGATGTTCCAACTTGCGCAACAAAGTTTTGCTGAGAAGTACTTTGAGCAACCAGAATTGATCGTAGACAATATGATGAAGATCATAAGCCAGTCTTCCTTGATCTCCCGGTTTGAAAAGCCTACGTATAGGAATTTTAACCACGCGCTTCTGCGCCAAGAAAAGCAGCGACTTAGCAAAGCGCTGGAAGCGATGTTGTATGGAAATCAACAAAACGGCTTTGAGACGTTGGCTGGAATGTTACAGACTTGGAAATTAGCCAAGTGGTCGCTGATGACGATTTGTCAAGCTTACTATCATCCACAAACAGAAGTTTTCATAAAGCCAACCACCACGAAAAACATCATCCGATACTTTGAGTTGGATCATTTGCACTATTATCCAACACCCACGTGGGCGTTTTATGACCACTATCGCAGCACAATTAATGAAATGAAAAACAAGGTAGACGCATCCCTTTCCCCAAACAGCGTTGCTTTTACCGGATTTTTGATGCGGATGATGCCAACATTATTCTAATTCATAGGAGTTTCCATGGACAAAACCGTACGATCCCATCTAGCGAATCTTTGGTCAACAGATAGACAATTACAAAATGATGCTTTTGCCTATTTGCTCAATTCAACCGACCAACCTGTGGATTGGGCTTACGAAGCCTGGGACGAACTACTCACAAACCTGACCCATCCAGATAATCACAATCGAGCGATCGCAGCGCAGATCCTTTGCAATCTTGCAAAAAGCGACCCAAAGAATCGGGCTCTGAAAGACTTCGACAAACTGCTGGAGGTGACAAAAGACGAACGATTTGTGACCGCGAGACACTGCCTGCAATCGCTATGGAAAGTAGGGGTAGCGGGAAAGAAACATCAGAAAATCTATCTGGAAGGACTCGAACGCCGGTTCCGGGAATGCAGGACGGAGAAAAACTGCACGCTGATTCGTTATGACATACTGCAAAGCTTTCGAAATGTATACGATGAAATCGCAGATGAAACAATCAAAGATAAGGCAGTGGAATTAACGGAAATTGAAGAAGACCCAAAGTACCGGAAGAAATATGCAACGTTGTGGCGAAAATGAAACTCGCTACACGAAATGGAGATGAGCATGAATATGAAAGATCATATCCTATCGGCATTGAGGGAGCAATTCAACCGTTGGGAGGAATTACTGGCCAGCCTGAATGAGGAACAGCTCCGCGCCCCGCGCTTTGATTTTGATTGGTCGATCAAAGATGTCATCGCCCATCTCTGGACGTGGCAGCAAATTTCCATCGCGCGGATAGAAGGTGGACTGCACGACCAGGAACCCAAATTCCCAAAATGGATTGTGGAATCCATTGAGAATTGGGAAGAGGATGCAGATCGAGTCAATGCTTTGACATTTGAAACCCAGCAGATTGAACCGTGGTCGGAGATCCATGGAAAATGGCGAAGCGGGTTTCTGCAATTCTTAGACCTGGGGGAGCAGGTTTCTGAAAGGGATTTGCTGGATGGAGATCGATACCAGTGGCTACACGGATATTCTCTGGCGTTTATCCTGGTCGCTTCTTATGATCATCACCAAGAGCATTATGAAAAACTGATTGCCTCCCTAAATCAAAAGTAGGTCACATCACAGATGTGACCTGGACTAATTATCCGAACAACTTACCCAATCCCTTACCTCCGGTCTTCTGCAACATCTTCATCATTTTCTGTGTTTCGCGGTACTGCTTGATCAGGCGGTTCACATCCTGTACTTCCATGCCCGCGCCGGCGGCAATACGTCGTCTGCGGGAGGCATTCAAAATGTCCGGGTCGCGCCGTTCCTTTAAAGTCATCGAATGAATGATCGCCTCGGTCTGCTTGAAATTACTCTCGATGTCTTTCGGGTCAATTTGACGGGCGGCTTGTCCTAACTGTCCGGGTAGCATGTCCATCAGCTGCGCCAGGGGTCCCATTTTCTTCATTTGCTTCATCTGGTCGAGCCAGTCTTCGAGCGTGAACTGTCCCTGCATCATGCGGTCAGCCGTCTTTTGGGCGGTCTGCTGGTCAAAGGCAGCTTCAGCTTTCTCGATCAAGCCAATCATATCGCCCATGCCCAGAATACGGGATGACAAGCGAGCCGGATCATACGCCTCAAGCGCGTCAAGTTTCTCACCTGTACCGAGGAACTTGATCGGTACACCGGTCACCGAGCGGATAGAGATCGCCGCGCCGCCACGGGAGTCGCCGTCCATTTTGGTCATCATCAAACCGGTAATCGAGACATTATCACGGAAACCTTGGGCGATATTCAATGCTTCCTGACCGATCATCGAGTCGACGACCAGCAGCGTTTCCACCGGCTGGACCTTCGCCACGATGGACTTTAGCTCATCCATCAGCTGCGCATCCAATTGGGACCGACCGGCTGTGTCCACGATCATAATGCCAAATCCGCCCTTTTCGGCTTTATCGAAGGCGCGTTTGACAAGTTCGGGCGGCTTGATGCTTAAGTCCGCCTCGACCGGAACATCGATCCGTTCGCCGAGCTGCTGCAACTGGGTTACCGCAGCGGGTCGGTAGGGATCGCCGGCAACCAGCATCACCCGCTCCCCTTTCGAGCGGAGCATGCGTGCTAATTTTCCGGCACCTGTTGTTTTCCCGGAACCTTGCAATCCAACCATCATAATGACATAGGGTTTCGGTCCGCGCAGGTTTAAGGGAGTCGGTTCGCCCAATGTTTGAATCAGCTCATCATTGACGATCTTGATAACCTGTTGCCCGGGATTCAGTGCCCTGGAGACCTCGGCACCGACGGCACGCTCACGGACACGCGCAATAAAAGATTTGACAACGCTGTAGTGCACGTCCGCTTCGAGCAGCGCCAGACGAACTTCGCGCATTGCCGCGTCTACATCCGCCTCGGAGAGCTTGCCGCGCCTGCGTAGTTGATCGAATACTTCATTCAGTCGATTTGTTAGGGTTTCAAACATGAATCCTTTTCCGTTTCATAAGGAGGAGATTTCTCCCCGGAATGCCATAAAGTTCGAGAGTAGGCAAAGATTGTAGTGTGGAAGCAGGCCAGGGTCAAGAGAGCGCGCTTCCTCTCCGCTCTCCGGGAAAGGTTGCTTGACAATCCCTTTATCCCAAAGTAAAATTCCGCACGCTTAACAACAAAATATCTGGCCGAGATAGCTCAGTTGGTAGAGCACGCGACTGAAAATCGCGGTGTCCACAGTTCGATTCTGTGTCTCGGCACTCTCGGTCAGTACGAGCGACCAAGAATGCGGGCGTAGTACAGTGGTAGTACGTCTCCTTGCCAAGGAGAAGGTCGTGGGTTCGAATCCCATCGCCCGCTCAGTTCGTTAAAACGGCGTCGTGGCCAAGTGGTAAGGCAAGGGTCTGCAAAACCCTCATCAGGGGTTCGAATCCCCTCGACGCCTCTCGAAAACTTGCACAGTAAGATTTTTGATAGACGCCTTGCGGCGTCTTTTATTTTGCTTAAGCATGTTTTCTGGCGGAGATAAGCCGAATCCTTTTGTTGCCTTTGAATTTACAATTCTGATGGCATCTAAGGTTGTCTTTTTCATTATACTGTTACAGTTTGATAGGTTTGAATAACTTATAATTATTCTCAATCCTTCAGCAGTAATTTCTTTCACAGCGAGAGCTAGCTTCGTAGATGAAAATCCTGTATGTCGAAGACGAATTTGCGCATGTAATGCTTACAGAACGGACTCTTGGAGATAATTTCCAGCAAGAGTTCCTTTTGATTCATGCAGCGACTATGAAGCAGGCGCTGCAGATCCTGCACGACCAGCCCGACATAGATCTGGTCTTGAGCGATCTTCGCTTGCCGGATGGAACCGGGTTGGATCTGCTTAAAAAAATCCGCGAAAGTAAATCTGCCCCCGCAGTTGTGCTTGTCACAGGACAGGGTGATCAAGAAGTCGCAGTCGCGGCCCTCAAGGCCGGTGCTGCCGATTATCTGGTCAAGCAAAGTGATTATCTGCACCGGTTGCCTGTGGTCCTGAGCAATGCGATTGCACAAAACCGGCTGATGCGCGAACAGGAAGCACTGCGCCAGGCGGAAGTCAGGTATCAGTCTCTCGTCGAGCAAATTCCGGCAGTCGTATTTCTGGACCAGGCGGATGAGGAGGAAACACCTCTTTACATTAGCCCGCGGATTGAAGAGCTGACTGGGTACTCTCCTGAGGAGTGGTATGTGAGTCGGGCGATCTGGGTCCAGCTACTCCATCCTGAGGATCGGGAAAAAATTTTAGCCCAGGATAAGCATTCGCGGAAAACGGGGACACGATTTCTCGAAGAATATCGGATGATCAGGAGGGATGGCCGGATCATATGGGTCAAGGAAGATACGAATCTGATCTGTGATGGGCAAGGATTTCCACTTTATTGGCAGGGCATTCTACTTGACATCACGAAGGAAAAGGAATCGCTGGAAGCCATGCGAAAGAGCGAGGAGCGGTTCCGGCGCATCTTTCACGCCTCACCCATTGCGACGTGTGTCACCCGCATGAAAGATGGGAAGTTTATTGATGCCAATCAGTCCTATTTGAATCTAGTCGGAAAAACCCTTGGAACGTTGCTCACGCAAAGTTCGGTGGAAATTGGTCTATGGAAGGACGAAGAAGAAGGTAGTGCGCGAATAGAGCAGCTCCAAAAAGAGGGAACCCTGCGGGGGCTGGAGCATCAGTTTTCAAAAGTTCCTGATGGCCCCAAAGATACGATTGCTTATTATGAATTGATTGAGCTGGGCGGACAGATATGCGTATTAGCGATGTTCTACGAGGTAACCGAGCAAAAGAAAGCCCAAAAAGACTTGCAGAATGAGCGTGATTTTGCCTTGCTGGTCTTGAACAATATGGGCCAAGGGTTAACTGTGACCAACGAGGACGGGCAGTTCGAGTATGTCAACCCGGCATTTGCAAGCATGCTCGGATACAGATCGGAAGAAATGTTGGAAAAGCCCCCATCTGATTTCACTGCGGAAGCAGGCAAAAGTCGATTGGTGGAAGAGAAAGTGCAACGTAGCAAAGGACTCACGACCTCCTACGAATCGACCTTGGTCCACCGGGATTTGCATGAAGTTCCCACCCTGATTACCGGAGTGCCCCGCTGGAATGGCGGTAATGTCACAGGAACGATCGCCGTAATCACCGATCTGACGGATCGCAAGACTACGGAGGAAGCACTCGCGCGCCAGGTCAAGGAGTTGACTGTCTTACATTCAGTGGCAATTGCGGCCGCCGAAAGTGAGACGGAAGATAAAATTATCGAAAGCGTTACTCATATTATTGTTGATCTCTACCCTGAAGTTTGTGGTGTTCTGCTCCTAGACGAGGGTAGAAATTCTCTGACACCGCACCCATCCAATATTGGAGCACAGCTGCCGACCTGGCAGGATAGTTACCCCGTTTCCATGGGGATTACCGGCCGGGCAGTGACGCTCGACAAGATCATTTGCGTGTCAGATGTCAGCCAGGATGATGAATATATTGAGATCGCTTCTGGAATTCACTCGGAGCTCGCCGTACCCATTCGTGTCAACGGGCGTGTCATCGGTGTGCTCAACGTAGAGAGCCAAAAGCGAGCGGCATTTGGGGAAAATGATGAACGATTCCTCAATACCGTTGCCAGCAGTATGGGCACCGCCCTAGAACGATTACGCTTTCTGAAGGAAGAGCAAAGACATCATCGTGAGGCCGAACTCCTGCGTGAATGGACCGCGACCCTCGCTAGTTCTTTGGAATTCAACACCTTATTCGAAACAATCCTCACCGCCATTAGTGAGCTCATACCCAATGACAGCGCATCCATTTTTATAGCGAATCCCAGCGGGGAGATGACGATTGTGGCGACCCGTGGAATTCCGGAACCACAAAATTTTATCGGCCGGTCCATATCGCAAAGCATAAAATGGTATTCCTCTAATGACGCACGGGAAACAACGATTATCGGGGATGTGTACAACGATCCACTTTTTGAGACGTGGGAAGGCACCGAATACATCCGCAGCTGGATGGGCATTCCGTTGGCCTCACAGGACAAAATCATTGGATACATCAGCCTGGATAGCCGCAAATTAAACACGTTTACCAAGCGGGATGCAACAATCGGACAGACATTTGCAAATTCCGCCGCCATTGCCCTGGGCAATGCACGGCTATACCAGGATGCCTTACGGGCCGCGGAGCGTCGTGCTGTCCTGCATCGGATCAGCCAGGACATTGTTCGCTTTGGTCAGGACTTCGAACAGATTTATGCCGCGATTCACGAGGCGGCGACAAAATTGATGTCCTGCGATGTGTTCCTCATCTCTCTTAAAGATGTGAATGTAAACCAGAATGTAAGCGTATATACCGTCGAAGCTGGGGTTCGCCATCCTTCCGAGAGCATGTCCTTCAATGAAGGATTGACGGGCAGTGTAATCAGCGGTGGCAGCAGCGTTATTCTCCAAAGCGAAATGGAAATCGAGCACGGGAAATTTATTCGTTTCGGCTCTGCCAGGCCTGTTCGTTCGATCGTTGCCGTGCCTATGAGAATCTCAGACAAGATTATAGGCATGATCGCGGCAGAGTCCTACCAGCAACATGCTTATGGAATAGAGGAGCAATCCCTGTTAGAAATGCTTGCCACACATGCAGCCACCGCAATCGAAAACGGACGATTGTTTGAATCTGAACAAAAGAGACGTCGGGAGGCAGAAAACCTGCGGCAAGCGGCAGCCGCTATCTCTTCTACTCTTGATCCGGACCGTGTCATGACCGATATCTTGAGTGCGCTAAATAAGGTCATTCACTATGACAACGCCAGCGTGTTTCTTTTGGAAGGCGAATGGTTGCGATTGGCAATTTGCCAGGGGTTCCTCGATGCCAAGAATCTCATTGGACTTAAATTTCCGGCCAGTGACGAATTGTTTGTAGAAATAAAACGGCTCAAGCATCCGATCATCATCGAGGATGCGCAGAAAGATCCGCGGTTTAAAAATTGGGCAGGCGTCCAGCTTGTGCGTGGCTGGATGTCGGTTCCCCTAATTTCGAGGGGCAACGTCATCGGCTATATCACCCTCGATAATTATCAGGCGGGAGCCTACAGCGAAGGAATCATTGCCACAGCCATGGCATTTGCCAACCAGGCGGCGGCGGCCCTGGAGAACGCACGCTTATTCCAGGAACAAATCCGCAGGTCCAAAATCATTGAAGCGCTGGCGGATATCGCCAACGAGATTGCCACTACGCGCGACGTCTTGCCGGCATTAGGTCAGATTACCCAACGGGCGCTTGAGATGCTCAATGCGCATCATGTTGCTATTTATCTCATGCAAGACGACCAAAGTACACTCAAAGTCGTCGCTGCCCATGGAACCTATCAACGGGAATTATTAGGCCATACGATCAAGGTGGGCGAGGGGATGACCGGAAATATTTTTCTAAAAGCAAGAGCGGAAATCATTAATGACACGCGCCAGGATCCCCGCAGGGTCACAGTACCGGGCACACCTGAAAGAGAAGAGAAGCTGGAAAGTTTGATGAGTGCCCCGCTCATTCTGCGCGGACGAACCATTGGCGTCATCAACGCCTGGAGGTTGAAGGAAAACGGGCTATTCAACGAATCCGAATTAAACTTTCTTGTAGGGATCGCTCATCAGGTCTCCATTTGCATCGAATCAGGACGATTGTTTCAGGAAACCAGCCGTCAAGCGCAAGAAGCTGCCGCAATCGCAGAGGTGGGCCGCGATATATCCGCTACGCTTCATCTGGATGTGGTGCTCGAACGAATCGCATCCTACGCTATGGACCTATTACATGCCGAGACCAGTGCGGTCTATCTTGCCGATGGGAGCTATCTCCATGCCACTGCCGCATTCGGGAACGATTCCGAAGCCATTAAAAACGATTCGCTTCCAATCGGGAATGGCATTCTTGGCAACATCGCTTTGCAGAATATCGGTGAAATCGTCAACGATACCGAAAATGATCCCCGTACGGTGATTGTAAAAGGTACAGAAAAAAATCCACTCGAACATATCATGGGTGTGCCAATCCTCATGAAGGATAAACATACCGGCTTACTATCGGTATGGCGTTCCGGGATCGGAACCGAGTTTATGCCCAGGGAATTGGTCTTTCTCACCAGCCTCGCACGACAGGCGGCTGTTGCTATTGAAAATGCACGCTTATATGATGAGACTCAGCGACGAGTCCAGGAATTGGAGATCATCAATCGAGTGTCGACATCCATGCGCACCGCCCAATCGATTGATCAAATGCTATCCATTTTGCTCCATGAGGGTATGGGCTTACTGAAAACTCATCATGGGTCCATCTGGACGTATGAGCACGCTGCCAATCGGCTGGTGCAGAAATTGGCAGGAGGCGATCAGTCGAACCTGAAGCATAGATCTCTCAGCCCAGTCGATGGAATCGTGGGAAAAACATTTTCAACAGGCACCCGGCATATTTCTGCAGAACTCAAAAGCGATCCCCTGCTCTTCGAACCCAATCGCGAAAGTATAACTCCCGGTCTTGCGGGGATTTGCGTACCCGTTCAATCGACGGCCGGTCCTGTTGGCGTACTGATGGTTAGTGTTGAACCGGCGAAGCTCACAGACGAGGCGACAAATCTTCTTAGCATATTGGCGGAAATCACCGGAAACTCCATCCATCGCGTTCAACTTTATGAACAAAGCCAAAGACAGGTGAGAAGATTGACAACCCTGCGAGATATTGACTCCGCGATCGCATCATCATTTGACCTGCGCTTAACGCTCAACATATTGATGGATCAAACAATCACCCATTTGGGCGTGGACGCGGTCGACATCGGCTTATACCAACCGGATATTCGAGGTCTGACCT
>DATHUN010000550.1:0-6362 GCA_035462205.1 Anaerolineales bacterium | reverse complement strand
TGTTCATGTGAGCCGATTGATTGCAGATGCGATTGCTCGTTATGGCCAACTTCGTCACACCTATGTCGTTGTGGGATGGGTTCCGAGCGCCGACGCTGATAGCTTAATGCAGCGCCTGAAACAGATCTCCAAGGAGATCCTGATCGAGGCGAGACCCGTTGAGCGTACTGGAAATCATGCCAATGTTCCGGTGGCGCTGCGAAACCCTGGTCCGTTGGGCGCTTTCGAGTTGCTGGTCAATACCTATGCCAGGCCCCGCTATGAGGAAGTTGATCCCACGGCTCTGATCGCAGTGACATTTCCTTTGCTCTACGGCGCCATGTTTGGCGATGTAGGTCATGGACTTGTGCTGGCTGCGATTGGCTGGCTTCTTTCCCGCAAGACGAAACTGGGCGGGCTCCTGGTTGCCTGCGGTTTAAGTGGCATGATCTTTGGGTTTCTCTACGGCAGCATCTTCGGGTTTGAAGAGATCCTCCCAAATCATCCGTTTTTTGGGCAATTTTTCTGGCTAAGCCCTATTCATGACGTTTTATCTATTCTGAGACTTGCAATTGGGGCGGGCATTGTGCTGTTGATACTGGCGTACCTGGTGAATCTCTATAACGCAGCTCGCTCAGGCAATTGGGGTCGCTTCTTCTTTGACTCAAACGGTCTGGCCGGTTTGATATTGTATCTGTCCTTTCTGGTTCTATTAGGATATGTTGCCTCAATATTATTTACTGGTGATTCCTTCATACCTAAAATTCTTATAACAATTGGTAAGAATGCTGTGGTTGTAACTATAGCTCAAATTCTTTTCGTTGTAGGTTTGTTTTTGGCAACCATCTTCTCACACCCTCTCCAACACTGGATGGAAACCGGCCATTTCGAGATTGAAGGCGGCTGGGGCATGTTCATCATCCAGTCGCTCGCAGAAGTGCTGGAAAAATTCATCAGTATGCTAAGCAATACCCTATCTTATGTACGGGTGGGCGCGTTTGCTATTGTGCACGCCGGTTTTACTGGAGCCGTATTTGTCATCGCACGCTTGTTAAGCGGCGGAGCGGAGGGAGGGCTGGCATACTGGACCACTGTGGTATTAGGAAATCTCTTCGTCATTGGTCTGGAGGGCTTCATTGTCACCATTCAAACCATGCGTCTCCATTACTATGAATTCTTCAGTAAGTTCTTTCTGGGCGGAGGCTCAACCTATGAGCCGCTTAATTTGGCACCCGCTCCGGAAAAGTAACAAAATTACGATAAAAGCAATAATCAAAATCCATAAGGAGAAGAAAGATGATCAAAATTGTAATTGTGACCCTGGCAACACTTATACCCCTGGCACCTTTTGTGATGTACTTTGTGAGCCTGCGCAGTAATAATCCATTAAAAGCCACAAAGGATTTGGTATTTGCGTTCAAGGGCTACAATGTGTTTCTCGTCTTGATGGCACTTGGGATCGGCGTAGTTTGGCTGATTTCACCTCAGACAGTTCTGGCGGCAGGTGTGTTTGCGCAGGAAGCGGCGGCTGATCCTTATGCTTCATTGGCAGCTGGCATCTCCACCGGCCTGGCAGCCCTTGGCGCTGGTGTGGCGGTCAGTGGTACCGGGGCAGCCGCCATCGGTGCCATTGCTGAGAAGCCGGAGGCATTGGGTCGCTCACTGATCTTCGTAGGTCTTGCAGAAGGTGTTGCCATCTACGGTCTGCTCATCGCCTTCCTGGTGCTGTTTGGCTAGGAAACAATGAAAGTTTTGGTGATTGGCCATCCCGAAGCTGTTCTAGGATTCTCGCTCGCGGGTGTGGGGGGACGAGTGGCGACAACCGCGGAGGAAGTAAATCAGGCGCTGGATGAAGCCCAGTCCTCCAAGGATGTGGGTATTGTCCTGGTGACTGAGGATGTGGCTAAGCTGATCCCGGCCAGGATGGAACATCTTAAACTTCGTAGCACCGTTCCGTTAATCGTTGAGATTCCATCTGGAGGCGGTGCATTGGAAGCGCAGGAATCGCTCGGTGAAATCGTTCTCCGGGCGATTGGGATAAGGTTATGAATCTTTTCCGCCTCACGCATAGCGGTAGATTGGATACTCATTTATGAAAACTGAATTAGAAGATATTGAGATGTTGGAGCGTGCGATCCTGGGCGAAGCACGGGATGAAGCGGAACAAATCAAAGCCGAGGCTAAGGAAAAGGCAGAAGCCATCCGCAGGCGCGCGCAGGAACGGGCTGAGGAGGAACGCAAAGCCATCCTTAACCAGGCTACCCAGGATGTGGAGCGGCTCCGCGGGCAGGCAGTTTCTACCGCCCAGTTGAAGGCGCGTTCCGTTCAACTGGCACATCGTGAACAACTGCTCGATCGCGTGTTCGACACCGTAAAAGAAAAATTGGCTGCCGTTCAGAAGCGCCCGGATTATGATGAAATCGCTGCGTTGTTGCTTCGCGAGGCACTGGTGCAATTGAGAGTCAATAAAGCAGAAATAAGAGCTGATCAAGCAACCAAAAATTCCTTGCAGAAACGCGCCTTGGGTGAGATTTCCAAGGAGCTGAATGGACAATTTACATTGGGCGATACTCTGGAGGAGGGGAGCGGAATCGTTGTGAGCGCTGCCGATGGAAAGTTGAATTACGATAATACATTGGAGACGCGGCTAAACCGATTACAGAGCACACTGCGTGCCTCCGTAAATAAAGTGTTAATGGGAGAAAAGCCATGAGTGAACAAGTTGGAACCATTACATGGATTAGTGGTCCTGTGGTCCGCGCCCGCGGATCACGTAATATTGGTATGTTGGAATTGGTTGAAGTGGGGGACGAGCGCCTTGTTGGCGAAGTAATCGGTCTGGATGGTGACACGATCACGGCCCAGGTCTATGAAGAAACTTCGGGGATGCAAACCGGCGCGCCCATCTTTGGCACAGGTTTGCCTTTGTCTGTCGAGCTGGCACCGGGCTTAATTCAAAGTATTTATGACGGTGTACAACGCCCTCTTCCGTTGATTGAAGATGCAATGGGTTCCTTTATCAACCGTGGCGCACGTTTCGATCCGATTAGTCGTGAGAAGCGCTGGAAGTACACCTCGAAAGTGAAGGTCGGCGATGAGGTGAAAGGTGGCGCGATTCTTGGCGTCGCCATGGAGACGGAGACTTTTGAACATCGCGTCATGGTTCACCCTGACGATGCAGGCACAATCACCTGGGTTGCTCCGGATGGTGAGTACACCGTAACAGAACCGATTGCCAGACTTAAAGTTGGCAAGCAAGAAAAAGAATTGACCATGCTTCAGCGCTGGCCTGTTCGCCGGCCGCGTCCGTTTGTCCGGCGCATGGGGCACAGAGTTCCATTGATTACAGGTCAACGCATTTTGGATATGTTCTTCCCTGTTTCCAAAGGTGGCGCGGCAGGCATTCCTGGTCCTTTCGGTTCCGGCAAGACGGTTACCCAGCACAGCATTGCAAAATGGGCTGACGCGCAGGTGATTGTTTATATTGGATGTGGCGAGCGCGGCAACGAGATGACCGAAGTGTTGCAGGAATTCCCGCACCTCGTGGATCCCCGCTCCGGTCGACCTTTGATGGAGCGCACGGTCCTGATCGCCAACACGTCTAACATGCCGGTGGCGGCGCGTGAAGCCAGTATCTACACGGGTATTACGATCGCTGAGTATTACCGCGATATGGGCTATAGTGTCGCTCTTATGGCAGATTCGACATCTCGTTGGGCAGAAGCACTGCGTGAGGTTTCCGGGCGCCTGGAAGAAATGCCGGCAGAGGAAGGTTATCCTGCCTATCTGGCTGGCCGCCTTGCAGAATTTTACGAACGTGCCGGTTCCGTGGAAACATTGGGTGGAAACCAGGGATCGGTGAGTATTGTGGGTGCCGTGTCCCCTCCTGGCGGGGACTTTTCCGAGCCGGTGACCCAACACACGAAGCGTTTCATCCGCTGTTTCTGGGCGCTGGATAAGTCTTTGGCTTCGGCTCGTCACTTTCCTGCGATCAACTGGCTGGATAGCTATAGTGAATATCTGGAAGATGTTGCCGATTGGTGGCGCGAGAAGGTTGGCAAGGACTGGTTGGCAATGCGCAACCGGGCGATGGAATTGTTGAGTGAGGAAAACCGTTTATCCCAGATCGTTAAGCTGGTGGGACCGGATGCTCTCCCGTATGCGGAGCGCATGATTCTGGAAACATCCCGCCTCCTTCGTGAAGGTATTTTGCAGCAGAACGCCACGGATCCTGTAGATGCCTATTCACCCATTGAGAAGCAAATTCGCATGCTGGAGCTCGTTCTTTATTTCCATGAGCGAGGCATGAACATCATCAAGCGAGGTGCCCCAATTAACTTGATCCACGATTTACCTGCTGTGGATATGTTGATCCGTATGAAATCCAATGTTTCCAATGACGACTTGAGCAAATTTGACGATATTCAAAAAGCAATTGACGAACAAATGAGTCAATTAGATGCGGAGTATAGATGAACGAAGCAACCGTACTTGGCGGACAGGAGGTCGCAGGTGTTGGCCGTATCGAAGGACCAATCCTGATCGTAGAAGGTGCCACAAACATTAGTTATGATGAGGTTGTAGAAATCCGAGATTCGAGGGGCCAACTTCGACGTGGACGCGTGTTGGAAGTCGGCGAGGGGACGGCGGTTATACAGGTATTCGCCGGTTCGACCGGCTTGTCTGTGGATGGTACCCGGATTCGTTTTCTGGGGAATACACTTCACCTGCCGGTTGCCGAGGAAATGCTAGGACGCGTCTTCGATGGTTTAGGCAATCCGATTGACGGCGGACCACAACCGCTCGCCGATCGTTACGCGGATGTGAACGGCCAACCGATCAACCCAACGGCGCGTATTTATCCGCGCGATTACATTCAAACAGGTATTTCAACCATCGATGGATTGAACACACTGTTGCGCGGGCAGAAGCTGCCCATCTTCTCTGGCGCTGGTATGCCCCATGACCAGCTTGCCGCACAGATCGTGCGTCAAGCTACGCTGGGGAAAGAAGCCGGCGCGGGCTCCGATACCGGAGCAGAGCAGTTCTCTATTGTGTTCGCTGCAATGGGAGTGAAAAATGATGTGGCGGATTATTTCCGCCGCTCATTCACGGAAAGTGGAGCATTGACCCGGGTGGCGATGTTCCTCAACCTCGCGGATGATCCTCCGGTGGAGCGCATTGTCACTCCTCGGGCTGCCCTGACACTGGCTGAGTATCTTGCCTATGAACGCGAAATGCATGTACTGGTAGTGCTCACGGATATGACCAATTATGGTGAGGCCCTACGGCAGATCTCCAATATCCGTGGCGAGGTTCCGAGCCGCAAGGGGTATCCTGGATATTTATATAGTGATCTAGCGTCTATGTACGAACGCACTGGTCGTGTCCGTACAAGCAAGGGCTCGATTACACAGATCCCGATTCTGACGATGCCTAATGACGATATCACGCATCCGATGCCTGACCTGACTGGTTACATCACCGAAGGACAGATTGTGCTTGGTCGCGAGCTCTCTTTTGCGGGTGTGTATCCGCCGGTGACCGTACTTCCCAGTCTTTCGCGTTTGATGAAAGATGGCATTGGCAAAGGGCGCACGCGCGAGGATCATCCTCGCTGGGGAGCTCAGCTTTATGCTGCTTATGCTAGAACGCAGGATGTACGTGCGCTAGCCTCCGTCATTGGCGAAGAAGAACTGAGCGATACCGACCAAAGGTATTTGAAGTTTGGGCGCGCGTTCGAACACGAATTTGTTAATCAGGGTTTCACTGAAAACCGGTCGATCGAAAGGACTCTTGAAATCGGTTGGAAACTTCTCTCCATGTTACCGAAGACGGAACTCACCCGTGTAACGCTGGATGAGATTGCAAAATATTACAAAGGTGAAGATGCCACAGATTAGTGTCGCTCCTACCCGTACGAACCTGATCCGTCTGAAGAAGGAACTTCGCTTTGCGCGCGAAGGTTACGAGATTCTCGACCGAAAACGAGAAGCCTTGACCGGTGAGCTCGTCCGCGTGGCGAAGGAAGCCGATGCAGTTCAAAAGGAAGTGTGGGCATTGCTTCAAACTGCCTATGAAGCGATGGAAAAAGCTCGACTCGTCATGGGTAGTGATCACATCGAATGGGCGGCTCTCGCCGTAAATAAAACGGTGGATGTCCACCTCAAATTGCGCGGAATCATGGGTGTGGCAATCCCTCAAATCACCGCAACGGGTGAGCCACCGAAACTGCTCTATAGCCCCGGTGACACTGCCGCCGTTTTGGACGAAGCGAGCACGGCGTTCCGCGATGTTTTGTTGCGCGTCCCTCAACTTGCGATGCTCACAGCCACCGTATGGCGGCTGGCTAACGAATTACGCAAGACCCAACGCCGCGTCAA
>DATHUN010000549.1:0-3277 GCA_035462205.1 Anaerolineales bacterium | reverse complement strand
GAGCCGCAGCCCCGAGTCGAAACAATGGGGCTTAAAGTATTGGTTCGGGGACCCCAAGCATTCCATTGAGGAGTGCGTAGAACGAGATTTAACCTATTCCAGTCCTTTATATGTTTCTGTGCTGCTGGCCGGTCCGGATGTCCCGGAGCCAATCAAGCAGGATATTTTTCTCGGCGACTTCCCCGAGATGACCGACAAGGGCACGTTCATTATTAATGGGACGGAGCGTGTCGTCGTCTCGCAGTTGATTCGTTCGCCGGGCGTGTACTTTGAAGCCCCCACCGATCGCGCCACGGGACGTTTACTCGCGATGTCCAAGCTGATTCCTGACCGCGGCGCGTGGATGGAGTTTGAAACCCGCAAGTCTGATTACATTATCTTGAAATTCAACCGCAAGCGCACCGTACCGATTACGGTCTTCCTGCGTGCCTTAGCAGCTGTCAATGATGGTATTAAAGATACGCCATTGAAGACCGGTTCCGACGAAGAATTACTGTCCCTCTTCCAGGATGTGGATAACAACCCCGAGCGTCTCTTCATTGCCTCAACCCTCAAGCAGGAACCTGAGTGGGATCTTTCCGGTGGCTTGACCATTGCCGAAGCGGCTTTGATCGAATTCTTCCGTAAAATGCGCCCGGGTGACCCGGCAACGCTCGACAACGCCCGCCAGTTCCTCGAGGAGCAGCTTTTCGATCAGCGCCACTATGACCTCGAACGCGTCGGTCGCTATAAACTGAATCAAAAGCTCGATCTGAATGTTCCCATTCCACACCGCACTGTCAGCAAGCTTGACGTGATTCGTTTGCTGCGCCACATGATTCAGATCAACAACGGGGTCGAGCCGGCTGACGATATCGATCACCTTGGTAACCGCCGCGTCAAGACGGTAGGTGAGTTAATCCAGAACAAGCTGCGTATCGGCCTGCGACGTATGGAGCGCGTCATCAAAGAGCGCATGTCCATTCGTGATCAGGAGCAACTTTCACCGGTCACTCTTGTTAACATTCGTCCTGTTGTGGCGGCACTGCGCGAGTTCTTTGGTTCTTCACAGCTATCGCAGTTCATGGACCAGACCAACCCGCTCGCTGAGCTGCGCCACAAACGCACGCTCTCTGCGCTGGGACCTGGTGGTCTGCGCCGTGAGCGCGCCGGCTTCGATGTTCGCGACGTGCATCACTCGCACTATGGACGTATTTGCCCAATCGAAACGCCAGAAGGTCCGAACATTGGTTTGATCGGTCGTCTGGCTTCCTTCGCGCGTGTGAATGAATACGGCTTTATTGAAACGCCGTATCGCAAAGTGTTCCGCACGATGCCTGCCGATGAGGAACGCCTCGAGGGTCGCACGCTACGCGAAAACGTTGTAGATCCTAAGTCCGGTGAGGTTCTCTTCAAGGCTGGTGAAGTCATCGATTCGAAGATGATGAAGCGGATTGCCAAGACAGGGCAGCCTGTCGGTATCAGTCCATTTGTGTCCGATCAATTTGATTATCTGTCTGCTGATGCAGAAGATAAGTATGTGATCGCGCAGGCGAATGCTCCGCTTACCGAAAACAAAGAATTCGTGCGCGATCGGGTGTCCTGCCGCTATCACTCGGGCTTTATTTTCTCTACGCCTGAGTCAGTAGACTACATGGATGTCGCTCCGCACCAAGTTGTGGGTATCAGTGCTGCATTGATCCCGTTCCTCGAGCATGACGATGCCAACCGTGCTTTGATGGGATCCAACATGCAGGCACAGGCTGTGCCGTTGGTTCGCCCTGAAATCCCGTTGGTCTCGACCGGCATGGAATATCATGCCGCGCTCGACTCTGGTCAGGTAGTAGTGGCTGAAGCCGACGGTGAGATTACCTCCGTGACCGGCAACTCGATCACGGTCAAGGAACGAGGCGGTGGACGCACTTATATGTTGCGTAAATACCAGCGCTCCAATCAAAGCACTTGTATCGATCAACGTCCGGCCGTTGTCAAAGGACAGAAGATCAAGAAGGGCGACATCATCGCCGACTCTTCTTCCACCGAAAGCGGCCAATTGGCGCTGGGTCAAAACGTGGTGGTCGCGTTCCTCTCTTGGGAAGGTGGCAACTTCGAAGATGCGATTTTGATTTCCGAACGTTTGGTTCAGGAAGATCGCTTTACTTCTGTTCATATCGAAAAGTATGAAGTGGAAGCACGCGACACCAAGCTCGGACCGGAGGAAATCACGCGTGACATTCCAAACGTCGGTGAAGATGCGATCAAAGATCTCGACGAAAACGGAATCATCCGCATCGGTGCGGAAGTGGGTCCCAACGATATTTTGGTTGGCAAGATCACACCGAAAGGTGAAAAAGAACTCACACCGGAAGAACGGCTATTACGCGCCATCTTTGGAGAGAAGTCCCGTGATGTGAAAGATACCTCCCTGCGGATGCCTCACGGCGAACGCGGTAAGGTTGTTGATGTTAAGGTATTTACACGCGAGGAGAATTCTGATCTCTCCGCCGGCGTGGATATGATGGTCCGTGTCTCTGTCGCCCAGCGCCGCAAGTTGACGGCAGGGGATAAGATGGCCGGTCGCCACGGAAACAAGGGCGTTGTGTCGAAGGTTGTACCAGTCGAAGATATGCCTTTCTTGGAAGATGGCACCCCGGTGGATATCATCTTGAATCCATTGGGTGTCCCTGGTCGTATGAATATCGGTCAGGTTCTGGAGGTGCATCTGGGTTGGGCGGCAAAACGCCTCGGATACCGCGCGGTTACGCCTGTGTTCGACGGAGCTACCGAAGCCGAGATTGAAGCAGAGCTTGCCCGTGCCTGGATTGTCGATCAGGCGTGGAAGGAAGCGGCCGCATCTGCTTGGGAATGGATCAAGCAACAGGAATATGATCCCGAGTCCATTCAAGATGATAATGAAGTGCGCCGCCTGTACCTCGAAGAATGGCTGGGCAGCCGCAAGTATGATCCCTATGATTTAAATGATGCGGATTATGCCCGCTTCGCAACCGCTTCCGAGTGGCTGCGTGATCGTGGCTTGGATCCCGATACGATCTTCCATCCCGAAAATCTTGACCCACACAACCGTAATGCTTACGACAGTGCCGCGGTGAGCGCCTGCTTGCGTCTGTGGATTGAAAGTGAAGGTCGCACCGGCCGAATTGCCGAAGCGCGTGTAATGGAAGTTGCCCAAGAGATTACAAATAGTACTGGGCATCCAATGCCAATCCTTGGCAAGCAAACCCTGCGGGATGGCAAGACAGGTATTCCCTATGACCAACCCGTGACTGTTGGTGTAATG
>DATHUN010000548.1:0-2257 GCA_035462205.1 Anaerolineales bacterium | reverse complement strand
ATGCAAGCGAGAAAATACGCCATCTGCGCGTCATACATACTTTGCGGGCCATGTTCCTTTCGTGAGAATTCTGATCCCGATTCGATCACGTCAATCGTTTGGGTTTTCTCATTTGGCAGTTCCAAATGCGTGGGGAACAATTGACCGAATCCCTTCGTGCCATATAACTGTGTGGCCGCCTCGGGGCCGTCGCTGTGCGGCTGCCACCAGCCTGACTCAATGTACGAGGTCGCGCCGTTCTCCCATTCAACGAGGATGATGCCCGTATCGTCTACGTCGAAATCCTTGTAATAGGTTCCGATCTTGGCGTAGACAGAGACGGGCCTAGGATCACCGAGCAGAAAACGGACCGTATCCAGCGCATGGATGCCCATATCGGCCAGCGCGCCGCCCCCGGCAAACTCCTGTTGTGTAAACCAGCCGCCAGGTCCCCAATGCGTGTGAACACCATATCCCTTTGTACGGATGATCTTCCCTAGCTTTGTAGACTGCTCCTTCAACCAGAGCACATCGGGATCGAAGCGCCAGCAATGTGCAACCATGAGCAACGCACCAGATTTTTCTGCGGCTGCACACATTTGCTCTGCTTCCTGTGAATTCATGGACATCGGTTTTTCCACCATTACATGAATTCCAGCACTCAGCGCCGAGATGGTTTGCGGCGCATGCAGATAATTGGGAGTGCTGACGATCAATGCATCCACGCCGCCGTCTTTCAACATGGCTTCGATAGTCTCATACTGGCGCGCAATCCCAAACTCCTTAGCAAATGCTGCCATGGATTCCGGTCTGTGGTTGATCACAGCCACCAGCTCTGCGCCACCATTCTGTGCGGCGCGTGCATGGACTTTATTGATAGATCCGGTGCCTGCGAATGCAACTTTCATTTCATGCTCCTGCAAAGAGATGGCATGTATGACCGGTCAGAGCAAAGAAGAGCTCCAGGTCGGCTTTGGAAAGGACTAACGTCGCTGTGTTCACCAGGGGGTGGCTTAGAAAAGTCTGGCCCTTCCAAACTTCCGAGTCGATCCATAGGTCTACTTGATGATTCGTATCATTGACCAGACCCATCATAGTCACCGAGCCGCGCATGACGCCGAGCAAACGCCATAGATTATCCTCAGAGCCAAAACGCAGATGCGGCACGCCAAGCTGCGATGCCAGCTCCTCCAAATTCATGGTCTTTTCACAGGCGGTGACTGCCAAAAAGAAGCGCCGCGCCTTCTTGTCGCACAGAAATAAATTCTTTGTGCTGACTGCATCTCCATGAGGGCGATGCAATGCTGCCTCCGCGCAGGTAAATACGGCAGGATGCTCGATGCGTTGATAAGTAAAATGATTGGCGTCCAGAAATTCTAGGAACTCTTTTTCGGTCGCGATCATGTTATTGCAGCCTCACCCGCAATGTCACGATTTGGTAAGGTCGCAAATTCAATTGGATCGAATCCTGATCCACCTGCAAAGCGGATTCGTTTTCCTCGAGCAGATTCGTGGTCCATGCTGCTGCCATGGCGCGCCCAAACCGGATCTGAACGGATCCGCGCTTTCGCTGGCTCTCATACAAACGGACGATGAGTCCATCGCCGTCTTCGGCGCGTTTGATCGTTTCAATGATTACGTTGGGCGAGGAGGCAGCGACGAGAGGCTGGAGACTAGCGGGGGATGTTTGTGACCTTTGCCTTGTAGCCTTCGACCTGTAACAAATAATCGGATCATTTAGCAGATATGCTTCTCGCTGTGTCTCCTCGTTCCATGTGCCCGTGTGCGGATAGAAACTGTATTTGAACTCGTGCTGGCCTGAATCAGCCATCGGGTCTGGCCGGGTGGGGGAGCGCAATAAGGTAATCCGCATCACATTCCTATGAATGTCATGGCCATATTTGCAGTCGTTCAACAGGCTGACGCCATAATTTCCCTCACTCAAGTCCACCCATTTATGAGCACAGGTCTCGAAGCGCGCCCAATCCCAGCTGGTGTTGCGGTGGGTCGGTCGCTGCACGTTGCCCCACTGGATCTCATAGGTTGCCTGTGGGGCAAGCACATCGACCGGGAAGGCTACTTTGAGCATGGTGTGACGTTCATTCCACTGGATGTGGGTATCAAAATCCAGGCGCGGCGAGTTGTAATTTAGCGCGATGCGCTGGGTGTATTCGCTATTCAATATTTTGCGTTTGATCTCCACGGTGTGCCGCAGTTCACCAGCTTCAGTAGTTTGAATCGCACTTGCGGGATCTGACAACCACATCTTATCGTCGTA
>DATHUN010000547.1:0-3710 GCA_035462205.1 Anaerolineales bacterium | reverse complement strand
GGCAAAGCCTATCGGTGGATCGATGCCTACGTTAGTAATGTATGCTTACGCGTGTGCCAACGGATGCCCACTGATACAACCAGGCGGCGTCATCCACGCTCAAATTCACACAGCCGCGACTCATCGGCGTTCCGAAGTTGTTGTGCCAGTATGTACCGTGAAAGCCATAATCCTCATAAAAGAACATAACCCACGGCACATTCTTTAAATGATAACCGGGGCCCGACATATCCTGGAGCGGCACTTTTGCATAGATTCGATATTCGCCCGTGACCGTGGGAGTATCAGGTAGACCAGTGGAAACGATAAACGTGTTGACCAGGGTATCCCCTTCATAGGCATACATCTGTTGTTGCGAAAGGTTTACTTCGATCCAGCGTCCTTCATTAGGAAACAAGGAACTATCATCTACAGTCTCCTCCTCGAAATTTGGTGCTTCTTCTGTGGGAGCGGGCACTTCTGCTGTAGGTGCCGCCACTTCAGGTGCGGAAGGAGTACTTGGTGGGGATGCTGTGGTCGGCTTGGGAACTGTCACACGCGCCCACAAAATATCCTGAGAAGGAGCCAAAGTGCTCGCTCTTAACGCGAGCGCCGGGTCCGTCAGGATAAACAGCCCAAATGCCGCCAACACGAGGCATTCCAGCCCGAATATCAGCGAGCAAAATAACGTGAATGCAGTCCTGGTCATAATCCTCTATGAGGGAAGACGAGACAGGCGGTGTTTGCGTTCCCCATACCAACTTGCAGAATAATGACAGAATTTCTTGTGAAATACCGGAAAAAAGACCTGTTTGGATCTCAAATGGGTCTGCTCTTTTGATTCTGCTCTTCACGCAAAAAGTTGGAATTTCGATAAGTGGGGAAAATGCCAGTCCGTTCTCGACGGGGTCGATCTTTTTCCCCTGAAGCGGACCTTCGGCAGAGTGCTGAGGCGAAGACTCGCGCCGAGCATAAGAGTTTGATACCTCCATGATTGAAATCTGATTGCAAGATTGCATCAATGTTATGCTTGACTCGTGACCGTTAATCCGTTGTAAAATCAACCTAGAGGATTTTCAATGATGCCACTTACCCCACAGGATTTCGTCAGCAAGTGGAAGCGTTCGATATGACGCGGGAAACAAATCTACCAACAGTATTTAACTCGATCAGGCGGTAATGCCGTATATGCGGGGAGGTTCAATTTCACGGATGAGGAGATTTTAGAGAAGTTACTGGCGCTGAATTTGGAGAGGGCAAAGTGAAAAAGAGGTTGGTCCCTGGTAATATAAAAGTACTTATGCGGAAACGTTCCGTATAAGCCATAGTTGGGTGCTTGCTCTTGTATTTTATTAAATGAGCACAAATGGAGTAAGGATGAACATTCGTCATTTTCACGGGTGGGCTTTGATTTCAAGTGGTTTATTGATGACCTTATTGCTGATCTTCGGGCTCACCGATTTGACACTGGGAATTCCCTACTTGAGTGATGTTCTGATCATTGGGTACTGCCTCTTGTTCATGGTTGGTTTGCCTGGAATCCACTACGTCCAACCGCAGACAAAGCATTGGGGATGGATTGGTCTAATCCTCATGCTCCTTCCTCCACTTAATAGATTGCTTACCACGCTGATAGGTCTTTTTGCGCAATCTCCTGTAGAACTGAATCATTTAGAGGCGTCTATATGGAATGCTCTGGCAGCTGTGGGGATAATTTATTTGGGTTACATTATAGTGGGCTGGTTGAGCATTCAAGCACGTGTGTTTCCTAGCTGGGTCGGTTGGCTTCTTCTCTTAGTAGGTATCTCTTATGATGTACTGTGGTTTTTTACATTGTACGGAAGTTCGGACTCTATCCCTTTTTCGCTGTTCGAAAACTCTCTTTATTTTATGAGGTTGTTGGAAATAACAGCAGTTATCGGATACGGCTGGAATATTATCAAGTATAAAGCTCCGAGGAAAAAGCGCACCCAACACAGCATGCACCGGACGGCTCGGACTCGGCGCGTTTTTGAAGATTATTCTGAACGTTGACAGTTTTCCGTCTTCGAGCCTGTGCCTCCCCAGCCGCCGGTAACGCAAGCCGCTGGGCGGCGAATCTTGGTATGAATAGCGCTCTAAGTTATTATCTAATAGATATGCCTTTCTCATGAGATGATGATACTCATACCCTAAAATAATCAGGAGATTGAATGATGAACAGTTCCTGGATGGAATTTAAGGCAGAGGTGATTGCGCAGTACCAACAGCAGAAACAGATGGCGGATGCAGCCTTAGTCCATGTCGATGATGCCACGTTCTTTGCCCACCTGAAACACGGCGGAGACGCTCAGAGTAATAGCATTGCTATTTTGATCAAGCACATCAGCGGCAACTTCATCTCGCGCTGGACTGATTTTTTGACCAGCGATGGTGAGAAAGCTGACCGTCAGCGCCCGCGCGAGTTTGTGCATGAGGCGAGCGACAATCGCCTACAGATGATGGAACGTTGGGAGGAAGGCTGGCGCCGCCTCTTCGCAACCCTCGAATCGCTCACAGAAGAAGACTTTGCTAAAACCGTCTACATCCGTGACGAGGCGCACAGCGTGCTCAAAGCCATCCTCCATAATCTGCTCCACACCACACATCATATTGGGCAGATTGATTTGTTGGCGACGGTTTTGAAAAATCGAGAAGGCGCAGCATGAGTTTTTGGTCTTATCCATGACGTCACTCTACAAGCCGCCCAACACAGTGTGCATCAGACGGCTCGGACTCGGCGCGTTTTTTGAAGATGTTTCTGAACATTGACAGTTTTCCGTTTTGGAGCCTGTTCCTCCCGAGCCGCCCGTAACGTAAGCCGTTAGGCACTTGTTGTAATCAGGTAAGCTGCTAAGTCTAGTACATAAAATGAGCTTTCTAGCTTCTGTGTTGAATTTACTCGTAGCAACACCACTGGGTCAAACTGTGGTTGGTTCATTTTTTGCATCGAATAAGAGGCTTTGTTTCAAACTGCTATGGATGTCATACAATGATCAACGAGCAAGGCAGGTGTGTTTGAGTGGTCTAAAATGGGGCAACCAAGTTGATTATCATAATACTGAAAAAATGAAGCGGATCATTGCTGAGTATGGATGGCCGGGATAAACACTTGTTGGTACGATGGGTACACAGGCAGCCTGGCTACTCGTCCAACACGCTGATCGCGAGTTTCAGAAGCAGTCTCATCGTTTAGTAGAGACGGCTGTTAAGTCCGGTGAAGCCGAAGCCCAGCATTTAGCCTATCTGACAGACCGAATTTGTGTTGGCGACGGCATCCCGCAGATTTATGGCACACAGTTGGAATATCCGATTGCAGACCCCGAGCATGTTGATGAACGTCGAGCGGCAGTGGGCTTAAATTCTTTGGCTGAATACATTAGCGATTCCAGTAAAATGCAGGCTGAGTTTAAAAAGACACGCAAGCGTCAAGATACTGCATTCAGGCAGGGCCGTGCCCAACACAGCCCCGCGAGCGGGATGCTGCGCGACGTCCCGGAAGGACATCGGGATAATGCACCCCGGAAACGGCACCGGGGCGGCGCGGCCCGATCCCCGGCAGAGTACGCCAAGACACGTGGTAGGCCTCGCCGCGTTTTCGGGCAGTTTGCGTGGGTGGCTTGGAGCTGGTTCGGATAAAATGGCGTTGCTCGTCTCGCCCACCAGCACTCACCAGTGTGCTGCGCGACTATTATTCCCCCACCAGGGCGCTA
>DATHUN010000546.1:0-7070 GCA_035462205.1 Anaerolineales bacterium | reverse complement strand
ATTGGGCGGTTTCCTCGTCGACCAGCTTTCCTGGCGCTGGGTATTTTATGTGAACATTATCCCGGGCTTGCTCGCTGCGGCGCTGGTGGCACTTGCCTGGCGCGACACCCTTCATGGTCATGGACGACCGGTTGTAGATTACGCCGGAGCAGGCTTGCTGACCGTGGCTGTTGTCACGTTGCTGCTTGGCTTAATGGAATACGGCACTTCCATCAGTTGGATCTTGATCTTTGCGTCTGTTGCACTGTTCATCATTTTGCTTTGGGTGGAAAGCCGCGCCGCGGATCCGATCCTGCCGCTCCATCTCTTTCGAGAGAGGCTGTTCGCCGTTTCGACGCTGCACGGCATCCTGACGGGCTGGGCAATGTTCGGCAGCATCTCGTTCATTCCGCTCTTCGTGCAATCGGTGTTGGGCACGAGCGCTACGCAAGCCGGCATCACCATCGCGCCGATGCTGCTGGGCTGGGTGGGAGCGAGCATCATCGGAACGCGCTTATTACTGAGGGTTGGCTATCGCAGGTTGGCGATCCTTGGCACATCGTTGCTGGTGATCGGTGCATTTCTGATGTCCCGCGTCGATGCCAATATCAACCAAACCCTGCTCATGTTCTATGTCACGCTGATGGGCATCGGCATGGGATTTTCCATCCCCCCGTTTTTGATCGCCGTACAAACGACCGTAGAG
This sequence comes from Anaerolineales bacterium, assembly GCA_035462205.1. Classification (GTDB taxonomy): domain Bacteria; phylum Chloroflexota; class Anaerolineae; order Anaerolineales; family Villigracilaceae; genus Defluviilinea. The sequence goes on along the minus strand of DATHUN010000546.1, from coordinate 6,385 downwards.
CGGCGTTACCTCGGCACCGCGACTTCGACGATGCAATTCAGCCGCTCGATCGGTGGGACTCTAGGGGTTAGCGTAATGGGCGCGGCGTTGAGCGCGCGTCTCGCCGCGAACTTGACCACATCCGGTCTGAATCCGGAACTGGTCTCACAGCTGCTCGATCCGATTTCCAGCACCCAAACGGTTATTGATCAGGGTGTACGCATCGCCGTGGCGAATGCCATTAACCTGGTGTTCGTGATCGCGTTCGTGGCAGCCCTGCTCGGGTTGGTGGCGACATTCTTTGCCCCCCGCAAGGAATTAAAGGAAAACCAAATGGAGAGCGAGCCCGTGATGGTCAGCGCCGATTAATCGAATGAACCCATAAGGATGGAAGCATCCAGCATTGGCTGATCAATTTTCTTTTCTGCCGTACGTTCTGCTTGCCACGGGAGGCGGAATCATTGGCAGCGCCATTGCCTTGTTCTGGGATCCAAAGGCAAAAATCCGCAGCGCGATCCAGCATTTTTCTGCGGGAGCGGTGCTTGCCGCGATTGCATCGAACGTCATCCCGGAAGTGGAACGAATCGGGACCGTGCCGCAGGTCGTTAGCGGCTTTGTGCTCGGTGGCCTTACCATGATGGGTCTCAAGTGGATCATTGTGCGGCTCGAGCGAAAAGAAAGACAGGGGCGCAAAATGCCTGCCGGTCTGGCAGCCGCCTCCGCTGTGGATACCTTTATCGACGGCGTGATCATCAGCGCGGGGTTCTCCCTCAATCCCCAACTTGGCACGCTTTTGGTCATCGCTCTTGCGCTTGAGCTCTTCTTTCTGACGTTGTCGGTCGGTGTCGAATTCCGCGAGGCGAAATATAAGCCTTGGCAAATTTTGCTGGCTGGGGCTGGGATTGCGAGTCTGTTGCTGGCCGGATCACTGACTGCAGGTTTTATTTTTGCCGGAGCTACACCAGCTACACTGGCAGTGGTCCTTTCGTTTGGCGCTGCAGTATTGATCTATTTGATCGCCGAAGAACTGCTCGTGGAGACCATCCAAGCGGAAGATAGCATCTTTTCTACACTGACATTGTTTAGCGGTTTTCTTGTTCTGCTGGTGCTCAAAATGCTGGCGTAGCAGGGTGGGAGTTTACAAGCTGTAACCTTTTCCTCCATTAGCGATGTACATTTGTTTCTATACTTCATCACGGTAACGAATGACAAAAGACACTAAGTTCATTTCTACCAAACCGAATATTATGGACTTATAAAATAAAATTTGTTGACTGGACATGCTTGGATCTTGCTGAGCATTTCAGCATCGGGCGGCGAAGATACGGTGATTTAGCATGGTCGCTTCATCCTCTTGGATAGGATCACCGGGGAGCCAGTAGCGAAACCGGCCCTTCATATGGGTCGGTTTTTTCTATTAAACCTGCAAAGGAGGCTCCCTGTCTCGTAAAAGGCTGACAGACTACAACACAGTATTCATGGTCAAAATGATGCAAAGTTCGTCATTCTTCTGGAGGAAATATGATTTCGAGACGAGATTTTTTAAAGCTTAGTGGGGCAGGCGTATTGTCACTCTATACTGCCACGCGCGGTAAATTTTCGCTGCGAGCGAAAGCAGCTATCGCTGGCGGTACGCTGGACCCAGAGAGTGTTATCAAGTTTGTAACACCTATGCTCGTTCCCCCGGTCATGCCCAAAGCTGGCATTGTGAAACAGAGGGGGAAAACCATCGATTATTACGAGATTTCGATGAGACAGCTCAAGCAACAAATCCTGCCCGCGGGAATGCCTAAGACAACGGTCTGGGGCTACGGCGCGGTCAGTGCAGCCAATAGGAGGGGTCTAAAAATCCACAATGCGCCATCCCTGACGATCGAGGCCGACTGGAATCGCCCGGTCCGCATCAAATGGATCAATGAGCTGGTGGATTCGCAGGGCAACTATCTGCCCCACTTGCTGCCAGTGGATCCCACCCTGCACTGGGCGAACCCGTCCGGCGGCATGGACGGTCGCGATCGCCGTCCGGACTTTGAGTCAACCCCCGGTGCCTATACCGGACCTGTGCCCATGGTTTCGCATGTGCATGGCGCGGTGGGAGTCGGTGATGAAAGCGACGGCTATCCCGAAGCTTGGTACCTGCCGGTCGCAAATGATATTCCGCAGGGCTACGCGACCGAAGGCACCTGGTACAGCTATTTCGAGGGCAAGGCGCTCAGCCGTTACGGTGCCACCTGGGGACCTGGCTTTGCTACCTTCCAGTATCCCAACCATAACCGCGCCTCCACCATCTGGTACCATGACCACACACTCGGTATGACCCGCCTCAATGTCTACGCCGGACCGGCTGGCTTTTATATCATTCGCGGCGGACCCGCAGGCGATAAGGCTGTGCTAGACAGCCGCTCTGGCACCGCAGCCGTCCTTCCCGGCCCCGCGCCCAAAGAGGGCGATCCATTCCCACCAAACAAAACGTATTATGAAATCCCAATCGCTATTCAGGACCGGGCATTCAATACCGACGGGTCGCTCTTCTATCCTGATACGCGGGCATTCTTCGATGAATACGTTGGTCCGTACATCCCAGACACGGATCTTTCACCGATCTGGAACCCCGAGTTCTTTGGCAACATGATTATGGTCAACGGCAGCACCTGGCCGTACCAGACTGTGGAGCAGCGCCGCTATCGCTTACGCTTCCTAAACGGCTGCCAGTCACGCTTCCTGCTCCTCAACTTCGCCAATATCCCCGGCGTGGAAGTCTGGCAGATCGGCAATGAGGGAGGATTCCTGGCTGCGCCTGTGAACCTCACAGCCGATAATGGCAACCACTTGCTGATGGGTCTGGCAGAGCGCGCCGATCTGATCGTCGATTTTACCAACGTTCCGCAGGGCAACTATGTGCTTGGCAATCTCGGGCCCGATGAGCCGTTCGGCGGCGGAGAACCCGATGAAGACTTTGACGCAGCAGATCCCTACACCACGGGTCAGATCATGGAATTCCGCGTGGTAGCGGCGATCGCAGCGGACCCCAGCACACCGCCGCAATATCTGGTTCTGCCAGCCATTACCCCCTTGCCGGCACCTAAGACCACACGCAAAGTTGCACTCTTAGAAATGATGTCCGAGTTTCACGACGGACCCGCTGAGGCAATGCTTGGGACTGTAGATGGATCTGGTGAACCCACACATAAGATGTGGGTCGATCCTGTTACCGAGAATCCAGGCGTAGGCGACACAGAAGTGTGGGAAATCTACAACTTCACCGCCGATGCGCACCCGATGCACGTGCACGAGGTGACCTTTGAAGTGGTCAATCGCCAGGCGCTGGTTACAAACGAGGACGGTCAAACAGAGCCGCCTGCACGGCTGGTTGGTGACCCGCGCCCGCCCGAGCTTTGGGAAAGCGGATTCAAAGACATGGTCATTGCCTATCCCGGTGAAGTGACTCGCATCAAAGCCAAATTCACCAATCCTGGGCAATTCGTCTGGCACTGTCATATCGTCGAGCACGAGGACAACGAGATGATGCGTCCCTATCGCATCGGTCCCGCCGACCCGAATGCACCCGGTGGCGGAATGTAAAGATTTTATAAAACAAGAGACTGGCTTGTGCCAGTCTCTTGTTATTTATGCCTTTACTTTCACGGTCTGTTTTTGATACTTCTTCAAGGCGTTCCAGCCCACCAGCATCTTTTCTTTCTCATCCCATAACCTAAAGAAAAGCGATTGCAGGCTTCTTCGAACAGTCAGCGGCTCGATCTGGAGAACCGGGTTCTCATTGTGACATTCCTCCAGCTTGTAATTGGGGATCTTCGGGCTGAGGTGATGGATGTGATGGAAACCGATGTTCCCCGTAAACCACTGCAACAGCCTGGGAAGCTTATAGAACGAGCTGCCGTCCATGCCTGCATTGAAAAATTCCCAGTCGGCGTGGCGCTCCCAGTAGCTGGGATCGAAGTTGTGCTGCACATAGAACAGCCACACCCCAGAGCTGCAGGCAATCAACAGGATCGGCAATTCCACCATCAGGAACGCTGCCCAGCCAATCTCCAAAATGAGCCAGCCGACCACAGCCGCGATAGCAATGTTCGTCCAGATCACGCTGCTGCGCTCGCGTTTGCCTGCACCTTTTTCGAAGAAACGGTGCGTCACGGCAAACACGATCGTCGCGCCGACGGTAAACAAAATCCACGGGCTGCGCATGATGCGGTACCCCAGCTTCTTGTACCACGGTGCGGCGAGATATTCCTCCACCGTCATCGTGTACACGTCGCCGATGCCGCGCCGGTCAAGGTCGCCGGCCGTGGCATGATGGATGGCGTGGCTGTGCTTCCACTGGTAGAACGGGGTTAGCACTAAAACACCGACCACCAGTCCCAGGCGGTCATTGGCTTTCATCGTTTTGAAAAACGAACCATGACAGCAATCGTGAAAGATGATAAAACAGCGCACCATGAATCCCGCTGTGGGCACGGCAAGCAGTAACGTCAGCCAGTATCCGATTGCGATGCTGCGATACATGACCCACCACATCAGCATGAACGGGATGACTGAGTTGAACACCTGCCACACACTTCGCCATGTTTCAGGAAATGCATACTTCGAGACAATCCCCTGCCATTTGAATTTTTCAGTGCTCATACCTGCCTCCTATCCTTTGGTGGCATTATTGTACTTTATCGAGTAGGTCCGGCAGGGACAAATCCTGCAAGGATTTCAGGATTAAATCGGCGCCCTCGACGGAGAGCAGAGATGTGACTTTGTTGGGGACGGCAACGACAAAGATCCCGGCACGGTTGGCGGCTTTGACGCCGTTCGGCGAATCCTCGAAGACGATCGCGGCTTCTTTCGGGACGTGCAGCCGCTTGAGCGCCGTCAGGAAGAGATCCGGGTGCGGCTTGGTCCGGCCAAGCCCCACGTCCTCCGAGGTGATGATCTGATCGAAATAGTGGAACACGCCGATCCGTTTTGCATGCTCGTGTACCCAGGGGATGTCGGAACTGGAGGCAATCGCCAACTTGAGCCCAAGCCGTTTTGCCTCCTGAAGATACTCTACGACGCCAGGCATCGGCTTCTCAGCGTGGATCAATGCATCGCTCTCCAGGCGGTTGCGCGCCCGCAGAGACGTCGAATCTAGCCGTCCCTGTGAAAGGAGTGCCAGGTGTTCGGCCGCGTCAAAATCGGACACACCATTCCGTCCAATAATCATCGCCCACTTCTCGAGTGGGAACTCAAATCCATGCTCGCGATAGATGTTCTGCCAGCAGGTAAACTCAGGTGTCTCGGTATCCAGAATGAGACCGTCGAAATCAAAAATCAAAGCTTGTATCATACCCAAATTTTAACCCATGCTATACTCGCGCGGTCATGTCATTGCGAGGGCGTTAGCCCGAAGCAATCTCTTCGGGAACCGGGAGATGCTTTGTTGCTTATTCCGTTCACTCCTCGCAACCCCGCCGACACCGCACCTTGCCCGGGCATTCGCCGGGGTGACGGTGGGTGCAGGTGAGGCAGGCGGGGTAATGACATTCTAAAAGGAGAGAACCATGGACGATCTGTATTACTCCGATTACATCGAGCTCGACAAAATCTTGAATAGCCAGCATCCAAAGAGCTTTTCCTCAATCGAGGATGGCAATGACGAGATGCTGTTCATCATCATCCACCAGGCCTATGAGCTGTGGTTCAAGCAGATCCTCTTTGAGCTTGATCTGGTGCGCAACATCTTCGTCCGCGACCGAATCAATGATAACGCGGACGATATGAGCCGCGTCGTACAAAGGCTCAAGCGGGTGGTGAAAATCCTCGAGCTGATCAACCAACAAGTCAGTGTGCTCGAGACCATGACTGCTCTCGACTTCCTGGAGTTTCGTAACCACCTCTTGCCTGCTTCGGGCTTTCAAAGCAAACAGTTCCGCTTGATCGAAGCCAAGCTTGGCTTGAAAATGGAGCAGCGCTACAAAACGGAATATTATAAACACACCCGCCGCGGCAGTTTATCCGAAGCAGATTTGCAGGAGGTCGATCAGGCGGAAACCGAACCCACATTGAAGGCGCTCATCATCGAATGGCTGGAGCGCATGCCGTTCTTCCGCGAGGAATATTGGAAGGATTACATATATGCCAGCGAGCCCAATCAGAATGAAATTCACCAGTTCTGGGTGGATTACCGCAACGCCTATCAGACCAGTCTCTCCGAGCGCGAACGAGGCCGGCTGGCAGAATTCGACAAGGTTTTCTTTGACGAAGGCCGCGGCGATGTCCCTCCGGCCGCGATGCGCGCGGCGCTCTTCATCACCATCTATCGCAACCTGCCGATTTTCCATCTGCCCTTCGAGCTGTTGAATACCCTCTCTGAAATTGACGAATTGCTTTCGAACTGGCGTTACCGGCACTTTATGATGGT
>DATHUN010000545.1:0-4426 GCA_035462205.1 Anaerolineales bacterium | reverse complement strand
ACCGTTGGCAGGATATTGGCAAGAGGCGGAAACATCGGCAAATTCAACAGCCGAACGAGCCTTTGCCAAAAAGATTAACAATATGCATAAACTCGTCCTGTCGCACGGCGACGTAGAACTCATCTGGAGGAATTCAGAGCTGTTGCGCGTCAAGGATAGTGCTGCCTTCCGGCAAGCGATTGAGAAGCTCAAGGATATGCCTGGTAAGAATATCGCAGTGGATTCTGGCGAGGGCACCTGGCGGTCATTTCTGGAAAATGACTTGTGGGACGGGATCGACATGTTGGTCCATCCCCTGTTGATTGGGAGTGGCAAACCGCTCTTTGCCTCGATGTCCATCAAAGTCCCCCTTCGCCTAGTGGAAAGCAAAACCTATGACAATGGTGTGGTGAATCTGCGGTATGAGAGGGCATAGGAGAAACAACCGCCCAACACAGCGTTCCGCACGATCACCGGGATAATTATGCACTGGACGGCGGGGACTTGTCGCGTTTTCAAGCAGTTACGTGGCTTAAAGTTGATTCCGTCAAAGTGGCGTTATCTTGTACCCATGCTAACGCGACCCCCATCAGGGCGCTTCGCGGACGCACACCGTTAGACGTTTAGCGAAATCCATCGAAAGGCCAGATCTGTACGTCATAGAGTCGAACAAAACATAGTTACATTCTAGTTTTTCGCCAGACTGAATGTGAACACGCTACAGGAAATTTGAGAGTAGACGGTTAGAAGAGGCATAAATATGTCAGATCATCCAACAAACATACCAAAGAGGTAAGGACAATGGGTCAGAGAAATTATCTTATCGAGGGAGTCTCTGGCACGGGCAAAACCTCGGTGGCTGAAGAATTGCAACGGCGCGGTTATCACGTCGTCCACGGTGACCGGGAGTTGAAATATCGAGGGGATCCAAAGACAGGGGAACCGGTAGATGATCCTGTCCATGAGAGTGAGATGGATAAGGCCATATGGCAACAGGAACATCTACTTTGGGATATAGACAAAGTTAAATCCGTGATCGCTGATCACAGCAAGGCAATCTCTTTCTTCTGCGGTGGTTCGAGGAATTTTTCAAAATTCATAGATTTATTTGACGACGTTTTTGTTCTTGAGGTCGAGGACCTTGACACATTGTATCGGCGGCTTGATGAGCGCATGGTGCGAGACCCAACTGACTGGGGCGGAAAACCAGAGGAAAAGGAACTCGTTGCGCGATTGCATCGAACGAAAGAGGACATACCCAGCGGTGGCATTGTAATCGATGCAACACAGCCGCTTGTCAGGGTCGTGGATGAAATCCTTGGCCATGTCTGTGCCTAGGGAGTCTTATGCAACTTAAGAACGCCTAACAATGCGTCCCGTAAGGGCATCGGGATAATGCAGCCGATTTGAGTTACGCGCCGCGTTTTTTGAGCTTTTGCATAGCTTTGAGCTTTTCCCGTTTCGACGGCGGATCTCCACTCCCACCCAAGCGGCTAACGCCAGCCGTCAGGCGCTTCTTGAAAAGGTTCAAACATGCCAGAAAAACTCATAACCTCTTAAAAGCATTGTTTTCATTCTAGTCTGATATGATCATCTAGCAAATAGAAAGAGAGAGGAAAATAGAAATATGTTACGTTGTACCCCGTTTCTCCTGTTTGATGGTAATTGTGCAGAGGCAATGACTTTCTATCACAAATGCCTGGGGGGCGAACTTACGCTTACAAAGCTTGGCGATACGCCAATGAAAGATCAGTTTCCCCCAGAAAAACATAATCGACTAATCAATGCTCAATTAAAAAGTGGTGCCATTGAAATTTCAGCAACCGATTGGATGGCTTCTCCTGCCTTTGAACCAAAACAAGGCAATACGTATGCGATATTTGTTATTGGTGGGGGAACCTATGATGAGCTGAAAACCGTTTTTGACAAACTCTCTGTCGAAGCAAACAAAGAATGGTTTCAAGAGTTGCATGATATGCCTTTTGGGACTTATGGACAGTTCTTCGATCGGTTTGGTGTTCAGTGGATCTTCAAAGGAGATCCGAAAGAATAGGAATATCGCAGGAGACTGCTTCGCAAAAAACCGCTCGTAGCGACCTGTTGCAAACAAAAAGCGGACGACGCAAACCGTATCGTCCGCTCAACTTTTTACCTTAACCTTTATCCTTCTAGCATTCCGAAAATCCGCAGGCATAACATTTACGGCAGCCTTCCTCATTGACAACCGCCGCTTCGCCGCACTCCGGACACAGGTCGCCAATCTTCATCTTTTGGAAGGCGACGGCGGCCTCGGCTTCCTCTTCGATCTTGTGACCCATGCCGCCGTTACCATTGGTTTTTTCTTCCATCACGGACGGTGTACCGGCTTTTTCGCGCAGGTACAAGTCGATCACCTGCCCGATGCCGTCCGGCAGGGAGCGCACGCGGTTGGGTCCAAAGCCGAGCGAGCGTCCGCCGCCGATGCCGAGCAGCTGCCGGACGATCTCGCGCATGCGGTCCACGGGTTTGATCGGCGATTGCAGGCGCAAGATATACGAGATGAGACGTCCAATCGCCTCGGAGACCGCAGCGGTTTCCGAACCGGCTTTGGCGGTATTGATGAAGGCTTCGAAGGGCTGCTCGCCGCCGTTTTCGTTGATCGTGATGAACGCCTTGCCGACAGGCGTCTCGACGTTGTAGGTTTTGCCCGTGAGGGCGCGCGGGCGCGGCTTCTTGGTATCCATGGCGAAGGTGGCGGAGATTTCAGGCTTCGGTGTTGCCACCGGCGCAGCGACTGTGGGAACCTCCTTCTTCTCGGCAGTAGCGTGGGTCTCCAGCACCACCTTATCGCGCGAGCCGGTCACGTAGACGGTGATGCCCTTGCAGCCCAGCTCCCAGGCCAGCATATAAGCCGTAGCGACGTCCTGTTCGGTAGCGCCTTCGGGGAAGTTGACGGTCTTCGAAAGCGAGTTATCGACGAATGCCTGCAAGGCACCCTGCATGCGGACGTGTTCCTCCGCCGTAATATCACCTGAGACAACAAATGTATCGCGGACAGGCTGAGGAATCGCTGCGATGTTTTGACAGGTTCCCTCGCGCATGACCTGCTCGACGATCTCCTGGCGCTTCTCTTCGCCGAGACCAAGCTTCTTGAGCGCTTCGTCAAAGCGCGGGCTGGCATAGGTCAGCTTGAGATCCTTGCCATTGTCGTTGACGTGGCGGAAATACGCTAAAGCGAAGACCGGCTCGCAGCCATAGCCTTCACAGCCGGCGACGGTGGCAATCGTCCCGGTCGGGGCGACGGTGGTCTGGGCGGCGTTGCGGATACCGTGCTGTTTGATACCGTCCACGATCGCATCCCACTGGACCTCGGGCCGGCTCCAGTCGTGCTCGAACGGGACCAGCGTCTGCGGCGGAGTCCAGGTCATGTTGTCCATGTCGTAGATCGAGCCCTCGATGGCGGGGAACGGTCCACGCTCTTCGGCAAGCTCGATGCTGGTCTGCATGGCATGATAGCGGACGAACTCCATTACCTGCGCGCCGAACTCCTGCCCTTCTTTGGATCCATAACGCACACCGACATGGTACATCAAGTCGGCGAGACCCATAATGCCCAAGCCGATGCGGCGGGCGCGGTGTGCGTCTTCGCTCAGCTGCGGCACAGCCGGCACATAGGCATTTGCTTCGACGTCGTCATCAATGAAGCGCGTCGCCGTTACCACTGACTGGCGCAACAATTCCCAATCAACTGTGCCATCGGATGCACAGTGCTCGTTGAGATTGACGGAACCAAGACAGCAATTCTCGTATGGACCTAACCATTGTTCACCGCATTGGTGTGCAACAATTCCATTTGCAATTACACTATGGGTCTGCGGTTCCGTAAGATCATAGACATCGGCATAACCGGCTTCCTCAATGGAAATAATTCTGGTTTCAAATGTCTCTGAATTAGAGATGCGTGACTTATTAGCTATGTACTGTTGGGCCTTGATTTGTTTTATAGAATCTAGAAAACCAATCTCAGATACAAATTTGTCTCGGTTTGCCTTATCAATTAACAATTCATACTCCGCTTGTGTGAAATACTCCTTTGAACCACCTTTGCCATCAGGCAGATTACGGAGACCTGCATTCCGTCGCTTATGAATACGGCTAACAATCCCAAAGTTAAGCAGCAATAGTTGCACGTCCCGCAATAGCTCCACCGACGAACTCGCGAGTCGAATACTGCAAGATTTTTTATAAGAGGAAAGATTAACGGTTCCATCCGTTGTAAAAAGTCCTTGCAGGAAACCTACGACGGCTTCACGTGGCGCGGACCAGATCGAGTTCGGTATCCGCTTTTGATAGGCACGGGCCGAGGTCACACCGAGTGAAGTGAAGAACTCATATGGCATCCTACCGTAGGTCAACTGGCGAACAGAACCTCGCTCGTGTAGATGTCCGCCCCCGAAATAAGTATTCA
>DATHUN010000544.1:0-2361 GCA_035462205.1 Anaerolineales bacterium | reverse complement strand
GAACAGTTGATCGGCGACATAAACTTCTGATTTCGCCAAGCGATTTAGCAATGTGGATTTACCCGCGTTGGTATATCCCACCAACGCGACCGTCGGAATTCGTGAGCGTCTGCGCTGAGCTCGATAGCGTTCGCGATGCGCCTCCACTTTTTCAAGCTCGCGCTTGAGATGAGCGATTCGCTTACGAATGGCGCGCTTATCCACCTCTAGCTGTGTTTCGCCGGGACCGCGTAAGCCTACGCCGCCCGTCGAACCAGTCCGCCCACCTCCACCGCCTGCCTGGCGCTCGAGATGGGTCCATTGACCGGTCAGCCGCGGTAGATAGTATTCATACTGCGCCAGTTCCACTTGCAGCATCCCTTCACTAGTGTGGGCATGCTGGGCAAAGATGTCGAGGATCAGGGCCGTGCGGTCTAATACTTTAACATTGCGCCCCAACTCTTCCTGCAGCTCACGCTGGTGACGCGGCGACAGTTCGTCGTCAAAGATCACCACCTGGGATGTGGTTTCCTCGACCAGTGCTTTCAACTCGTCTACCTTGCCCGGACCGATATACGTCTTCACATGTGGGCGATCCAATTTTTGCGTGAGCTCACCTACAACGTCCAAGCCCGACGTGTCTGACAGCAAGGCGAGTTCGGTCAAGGAGTCTTCAAGTGGCAGGAAATTCTTGTCTTTATAAAGATCTACGCCAACCAGGAAGGCACGCTCGCGCGGCGGGGTAGTAGGGGAAGGATATTTTTTAGCCATCGTTGTTTTCTTTATCCAAAGGAGATTCAAGAGCACTAAAGATTCGGGTCATCTCGGAATCGGGCGATTCAGCCCGAGCAGGGATCAGTATATGGAACGTCGAGCCGGGACACGTTTTCTCATCATACCCAGGCGACTGTACCCAGATCGACCCACCATGCGCTTCCAAGATACCGCGCGCAATTGGCAATCCCAGACCCGGACCTCCACCTTTGAATTTTGTCTTGCCACTCGAGTGAAGATCGACGCGCCCAAGCTGCCCAAACTTATCAAAGATTATTGCTTGATCATCTTGTGAAATCCCTATTCCCGTATCTGCGATGGTTACTTCGATAAATCCAGATAACGTGCGACCATCAATTGCGATCATGCCACCATCGGGTGTGAACTTGATGGCATTGTTGATCACATTCCGTATCGCCTGCATCAACCGGGTATGATCGACATAGATCCATTGTCGACTGCCGTTGAAGTTCTTGATATCGATTTTTAGTCTCCGATGCTTGATCGTCTGTTCCACTTCCAATTGCAGTGCTTCTAGCATTTGCCCAATTTGCATGGGCTGGAAGTTGAGCTTTAGCAGGTCGTTGTCGATCATGGATACGTCGATCATGTCGTCCACGATCGCGCGCAGGCGATCGATACCTGTCGTCATGCCGGCCAGTAAACTATCCAGGCTGACGCCTTTGCCAGCGCGCAGCAAATCCTCCATCATGGAGGCGTAGCCCTCGATCAGAGTAATTGGCGTCTTTAATTCGTGAGCGGCCACCGAAATAAACGCAGACTTACTTTTATCGACGCGCTGCAACCGTTTTTGTACCTTCTCCATCTCGCTTGAGATATGCGCAACGCGCGTCTCCATTTCGTAGCGCGCCACCACTTCCAGGCCGTAGGTGTAGATCGGGATGACCGCCGCCAGCAGATCCAGAGCTTCCTGCTTGTTCAACGATTCCCGTGCGACCTGAATAGTCAACACTAGGATGCGGTTGATCAAAAACGAGATGTGGTAGGGCTCTTCCTCGAGCTCGGTCTCTGTAGAGGATTTTGCCCAATCCAGCAGAATGGAATCCATCCAAGCTGGGTCGCCGGTCGTAATGGACTGTTCTAATAGGTCAAAAAAACGTTCCAGCTGTTCCTCGAAATTGGCGCGGATTTCCATACCGCGTGCCATTTCCTGTCCCACGCGGGAAACCCAGGCGCGGCGAATTTTAGCAAGAACGTTTTGGATGGGAGTAGTCTTTGTTTTTCTAGGCATGTTTTCATAGTCATGCCGTTCCCACGGGGCTCGCAAGCATGACATACCTTGCCTGATTTTATCAGGGTTGGCCGCTCTGTTGTTCGATGACCCACATTCTCAATGTTTCGCCAACCACCTGTAAACTGCCTGCCGAGACCTTGTCTGCGGTGTCTTGTACTGTATGCCAGTAAGGATAGTCGAAATCAATAATGTCCACAGCAGGGATGCCTGCTTCCAGGAAGGGAGTGTGATCGTCGATCATCGAAAATTTGTATTCATCAATAAATTCGTCTGAGAAGCTGAGCCTTTTGGCGGAGTTCCAAATCTCTCCGGTCAGCTTTGGGTCCGAATTGGTTTCCTTATAAATATTCAAG
>DATHUN010000543.1:0-2570 GCA_035462205.1 Anaerolineales bacterium | reverse complement strand
GATCGTCCAGATCTGGAAACATCCGCTTCGACGAAGCCACTAGCAGATTGAGCTCCACTTGCAACAGCGCCGCGCGGCGCCGGGGCAATGTCGGGATGAGGTTCTCAAGCATGGCTCTGAGACGGCGCATGATCTGAATACTTTCGCGCCCGTATTGGCGAATCTCGGTGACCGCCAGATGAACAAAATCCTCCCAGTCGGGAGTGCGATAAACAAGTCGAACTTGCCCGTCCCTGTCCGGCACATGTCCTTCAGCCAGATTGCGAGAGCCAACCGCGCGCAGGAGATGATGAAGCTGATCGATCGCCAATACTGCTGTAGTGGGATCGTTAATGGCAGGCGAGAGGGCTTTTGACGCGATGTCGACAATAATGCGAAATGCATACATCGGATCTTGTTCCAGCGTGCGTTCCTGGCCCAGAGCGACGGTCTTGTGCAGGCGTTCCGCAGGGATGTCCTGGCCACCCTCAAAAATTCGGAACAGAGGATCACCTGCCGCGACGAAGTCGCCGACCTCGGGAACCAACTCGATGAGGCAGTTTGAATTTCTGGCGAGGGAGACAAGACCTCTGCGATCGAACGCCAGTACAACTCCATCAACTTCGTTGACTACGACGCGGCTGGGTTCTCGGTTTAGAACTTCGACCGGCGTTTCCACCACTGGATGATGACTCTTGAGTTTTGAAGGATAAAGACTTTGGATGACTTCCCTGCCGGCCAGGCCAAGAAACCGGAGAGCTGAGCTTGGCCTGACAGTTTTTCCGATGCTATCGACGAAATGGAGAAAAAGCGCCAGATTGATCAGGAATCCATAGGCCGCAATATAGCTCGTCAGGAGTGGTACGCTGCCTTCAATCCTAACCAGGACACCAACCGAAAAAGTGAAAGTAAAGACAAACACCGCCAAAGAGAGTTTCCTGAGGTTGTCGCGGTACACCAATGCAATGATGCGTGGGGTGAGTTGAGCGCTGGCGAGCTGGACCACGAGCAGCACGGCGGAGGAGCCAACCACGACCAGCGTGAACATCGCTGCGGCGATGGTGCTCATTACCGTCCGCGCAGTTTCCTGGCTGACCGTAAGCTCCCAGCCCATTGTGCGCTCGACCCGGTGGAGTAGTATCACCGCGAGCAATCCGAGAACGATACTGAGTGCCGGAAAAATCCAGATCGACTGACGGACATATAGTTTCATGCGATATCGATCAAGCCAACTCATGATTAACCCTCTCCCACGACGGCGTTTAAGGGCGAGATTCTATGGTGACGTGAGTGTTGTGGTACCTGTTACTTCTTACAGTGTCTGGTGAGGTGCCGGCGTCTAGTGCCATCGGGATTGTTGTTGCATTCTCGCTTTGAACATCGCGTTCATAATCGCGAAGATGAAGGCAGTAGAAAGTCCGCAAAGCAAAACTCCGGAAACGCCCTGAATCGCACCCAACAGCCGCCAATTTTGTGGCAGTACCACATCGCCATAACCTATCGCCGTGTAGCTCACCAGCGAAAAATAAAGAGAGGTCTCGAAGTCCAGGAACAATTCGCTGGAGCAATAGAATGTGGCCCACATGCTGGACTCGGCTACGTGTAAAAGCATGATCCCGGAGATGAGAGCAATCATCAGAATGCTGAAGTGCATTCTGGCGCCTGAGCGCTCGAAATACTGCCGGTGCTGCAACAACCATTCAGCCATCAGCAGTATTCCCGCCACATGAAGCAACAGGCAGACAAACACAATGACTAACGCAATCGCGATCTCAGTTAGCATCGGTTATAGAAACTTGCTCCACTTTATCGCTCGCACCCGCTATTCAGAAACAGTTTCTTTGGAGCATTAAATTCTGGTTTGGTTTAGAACTTGATTCCGAAACCAAACAGTGGTCCCTGCAAAGCCATGTCGAAGAGAACACGATCCTTATTGTAGTTAACGTCGAGATAACGGTATCCAGCGATCAACGCGTAGCGCCTGCCGACCAGGAAACCTCCGCCACCAAAAAAGTGATAAGTAAAATTTGAGCCACCACCACCAAGATCAGCCTCTCCGGTGACGAAGAATCTCGGCGTGAGATGGGTCTTGCCACGCACACCTGCGATACCGTCCACCCAACCGCGGCTGCGGCTTGCGGTGACGCCGGGAAGCACGCCTGCATTGACGGTCAGATCAGTTTTTAAGTGCCAGTAACGAACACCTCCCAGCACACCGAAGAAAGCTTCCTTCTCTGGATTATCGAATATTCGATAGCCCACCTGAGGCGCTAAAATAAAAGTATTAAAGTCGGCACTCGCACCGGAAAACAACGGACCGGGACTGGGTCTATCAGTGCCCAGGCTCGAGAATTGCAAATCCGTCAGGATAACTATCCGCTTTTTGCGAGCTTCAAAAGTCCCCATGAAACCGAAGTTCAGTTGAATATCAGAGTCAGTGACCCCGGTGTTGACGTCGACAGCCAGGGACCCTAAGCCGGCCCTGCCAGAGACACCTACGATCCATAAATAGGGAGTGAATTGAAAGTGCCACTGGTCAGCAGGGTCGGCTTGTGGTTGCTCTGCATTTGAACCGCCAGCGTTGATGGTCT
>DATHUN010000542.1:0-6821 GCA_035462205.1 Anaerolineales bacterium | reverse complement strand
AGAAGGAAAATCCGTACACGCACTCATTAAGGAAATTTCCTTGGTTTCCCAGGATCAAAGATACGTCTTTCCGGTAGAAATTAAGTACCATGGTTTAAGCGAGAAAGAACCGGGTGCGGAAAGCGTTGACCGTATCACTTTGGGATTTAGTGCTTTGATCGCGGCCGATACAATCCAACCCGGGAAATATCGAATCGGTATCATTTTTCATGATCCGTCCACGGGGCTCTTTTACTATTGGGACAAACCTGCACGTTACTTAATTAAAACACCTAATCTGCTCAATTTGGAATAAGAACTCGTCTTTGGAATTTGGTCTTTGCCTGTCTGGCATGCTTCAAGCCAATGGCGTAGCACATGATCGCGCCTCCCAGGAAGAAAAGGCTATAAGTCAATAAGGCGACGAGTAAAAAGATTGTCGCCGAAACATACAGGTCATTGGCGGAGATTTGATACGAGAACCACTTCCTGTAGGTAATCTGTCCATCCATGCCTTCGGGCCTCCTGAATGATTGCCACATTGCGCAGGTGACGAACGTGGACCGCAACCTCTAGCAACAAAAACATTCCCAGATACAGGGGATATGTCCATGTCAAATAAATATTCAATCTGGTAATCCACCAGATCATAAGAGTTAGTAGACTGTATAAGATCAGCAAAGTGACATGCAGCCTGGAAATCGGCTTGAGCGCATCAATATCTTTTTGATATTGCGGGGTTAATTCGAAGCTGCCTTCGAACTGGATATGGCCAATTTCACGGAATCCACGCGCACAGTAAACAGTCAGATAATAATCACTCGTGTAAAGAATGATCCAGAGAATTATGCCGTACCATGGATTTGTCGTCAGCCCGTATTGCATGTGCGGATTATAACCGTGTGAAAGTTTCTAATCTCTATCATCTAGAATATAGCTTCGCAAAGTGCATAAATCTTAAAATTGCCTCTCCAAACCCCTTGACTTTAACGTAACGTTAGGGTTTAAGATAGCGCCATGTTCACTGTAAAGCAACTTTCGAAACTGGCGGGCATCACGCCGCGTACCCTCCATCATTATGATGAGATTGGGCTGCTCAAGCCGTCCCGTGTGGGCGATAACGGCTATCGTTACTACGGGGAGGAGTCTGTGCTGCGGCTCCAGCAGATCCTGTTCTATCGGGAACTGGAGATCCCTCTGGAAGAAATCAAGAAGATCATGGGACGCCGTGACTTCGATGTGCTGGGCGCTTTGTACAGTCACAAGGAAGCTTTACAAAAGCAGGTGACGCGTTTAAACCGCCTCATCAACACCGTGGATAATACAATCAATCATTTGAAAGGAACTACGATTATGAGCGACAAAAGCCTCTTCGAAGGTTTTAGCGAAGAAGAGCAGGAGAAATACGCGGCAGAGGCGGAACAGATGTATGACCCCGAAACCGTGCGTGAGTCCAATCGCAAGTGGAAATCCTATTCCGCAGCAAAGAAGGAATCGATCATGGTGGAAAGTAAAGCCATCTATACGGACCTGATTGCTGCGATTCCAAAAGGCGCGGCAAGCAGGGACGTGCAGGCAATCATTGAACGCTGGCGCAAGCATATGGATTACTTCTGGACCCCCAAGCTGGATCAACTCCTTGCCCTCGTCAACGGCTACAACGACGATCCACGTTTCAAAGCTAACTTCGACAAAATGCACCCGCAGCTTGCCGAATTCATGCGTGAAGCGGTAAAGATCTACGTAGCGAATCAAAAGAAATAAGAGAGAAGAGCGGTGGCAGATGCCGCTCTTCTGGAAAGGAACGTGAGTAAAATGACCGAAGAGATTTATCCGATGCCTTCCTTCCCAATCCTGATTGTAAAGGATGTGGAGGCATCGTCAAACTTTTATCAGAGCGCCTTGGGCTTCAAGCATATTTTTACTATGCCTGGCCCAGATGGACAACCCGGCCTCGTCCATTTACGCTGGGTCAAGTATGCTGACTTGTTAATCACTAGATCACGCGATGGTAAGGAATTGACCGAACCGAAAGGTGTAGGGATATCTTTGAACTTCAACATGTTTGAGCACTTTGACGGCGATATGGATGCATTCGCAAAACATGCTCGTGAAAATGGCGCAAATGTAGTCGGTCCCGTGAACCAGCCGTGGAATGTACGCGAAGTTACTGTATTTGATCCCGACGGGTATAAGCTCATCTTTACAATGCCTATCAATCTCAATCTGTCATTCGAAGAAGTGATTGACCGCGTGAAGACTGCAGAAAGTCAGTAACAGGCATTAAGGAAGGAGCCAGCGACATTAATCGCTGGCTCTTTTCATGTCCCGTACTTAACAATCTCTAAGACAAGATGGGATGTTTGGGGTATAAATCTGAATTCCCAATACTGGTAAAACCTACAGTAAGACTTACAAGTTTGGATGATCTATGAATTTTCATATACTGAAAAGAAAAATTTACTCTCTCATAGTGCTCATACCTACGGTCTTGGTTTCTGGTCTGCATGTAAATCCAACCTGGCAAACAACGAGCACAAATCCCACCCTCCTGAATCAATTCGATCTAATTACAGAGACAACCGGATGGGTCTTGCTTGACGGTCAGCTCTTCTGGACCTCGGACGGGGGCCAAAGTTGGGATGAAATCGGCCCGTCGATTCCCGTAGACGCAGCGGTGCAGGATGTCCAATTTTTTGACTCGAATACCGGATGGATACTGTGGATGACCCCTAACTCCGATGGCAGTTCCAGTTTCACCATTGCGCACACGAACGATCAAGGAGCTAATTGGAGTACTATCACTCCGTCTTTATTCGACTCCGGTGATGTCGCCTCGCATGCGGCAAAGGCCCAAATGGGATGGTTCGACGCGCAAACCGGTTGGATCGCTGTCAAACAATCCAGCAGCTCCAATTTTAGTGTAGGCACGCTGTTCACAACGTCTGACGCTGGGAAGACATGGACGCGTTCTATATTGCCGGTCGCGGATCGGGTCACATTCAGCAATCCACAGCTCGGGTGGGCAAGCGGCAGTCCCACCGGTGACCAAATCTTTAGAACCCAGAACGGCGGCAGGACATGGCACAGTACCAAACCAGATCTGCCTCTGAACGCTGCTGCCACCGCTTATGAGCCCTTTTTTACCAACGGACGGGGAAGTGTGGTGATAACATCTGTAGCGGAGGAGGGTTTGGCCCTCCGGGCATTTAGTGCTTCCTCCAACGGCTGGCTGCCGATGGGTCAGGTAACAGTGAAAACGCAGGCTGGAACGATTGGTCTCTCGATGATTGACGCACAAAATTTCGTTGCGGTCATTCCTGGCACAAATTCCATTGTCAGAATGCACAATGGTTCATTCGAAACACTGGCGAACCAGGACGGGTTATCTGCCACGATCAGGGATTTGGATATGGCCTCACTGGATGTTGGTTGGGCAAAATCCGTTGATTCAGAATGCACAACCGCATTCTTGGACAATGGATCGGCTTCTGTTTCCTGTACATCCTCTACCCGGCTGCTGCGAACCCAGGATGGCGGCGTTACCTGGAAAGACATCCAGCTCCCCGTAGTCAATGGAAATGCTGCGACTGGAGCCTCCGAATTGAGTCAGCCCTTAGCCGTGAGCTCCATTCCAAATGTGGGCAATACGGAGGTGTTCATCGGGCAGGGATTTGATATCTGTGAAGTTCCCACAATCTCACAACTGCAAACATGGTCGACGAGCAGCCCTTATAAAGTCATCAATCTGTATATCGGCGGCTCAAGCCGTGCCTGTTTGAATACTGCCCTGACATCGACGTACTTGAAAAAGATGTATCACCAGGGCTGGAAATTTATTCCGACCTGGGTTGGTCCACAGGCTCCCTGTACTGGTTACAGTTCACGTATCAGCAGCGATGTTGGCACTGCCTACAACCAGGGCACTAGTGAGGCCAATCTTGCTGCAGAGCGTCTTGCCGAGCTCGGCTTAACCTACCCCGATAAAACAAAATCAGCTGTGTATTACGATATTGAACATTATGGTACGAATACAACTTGCCGGGAGGCGGTCAAGGCGTTTATGAACGGCTGGGTGTCTCAGCTCCATGCACGTGGAAATATTGCGGGCGTCTATGGTTCGACACTTTGTAACACAGGTCTGAGTGATTTTCTAACCAACGCCAATGTACCGGATACCATCTGGGCGGCGCGCTGGTATCACAACCTGGGACAGGGTTATTATGATCCCACTGCAACAGTATGGAACCTTGGGAGCTGCATTTCCAATACGGTGTGGTCGAATCATCAGCGCATCCGTCAATACGAAGGGGAACACGAAGAAACATGGGGAGATCTGACTCTCGGAATCGACAGCAATGTTCTCGATGCCGTCGTCGCCATTCCGTATCCAGATCCGGCGCGTATCTCGTTCCAGGAACTTGTGAGCGGATTAAATAACCCTGTCTTTGTTACCAATGCTAATGATGGTTCAGGGCGGCTGTTCGTCGTCGAGCGAAGCGGATTCATTCGCATCATCAAAAATGGGACGTTGCTGACAACACCCTTCCTGGATATTCATTCCATCGTACAATCGGCCGGCGGCGAACAGGGATTGCTAGGGTTGGCATTCCATCCGTCCTATGGAACAAATGGCAAGTTCTACGTAGCCTACACGGCTCCCCGGGACGGTGATACAACTGGTTCGGTCCTGACGTTAAAGCAATACTCCGTCTCTGCAGGCAATCCCGATCTTGCGAATGCAGCAGGTGGTAACACTGTTCTGACAATCGATCATCCCACGTATTCCAATCATAACGGCGGCGCTCTCGCGTTTGGAAATGACGGATACCTGTACTGGTCCACAGGGGATGGTGGAGGAGCGGGTGATCCCAACAATAATGCGCAAAATCTGACGCGGCTGCTGGGGAAAATTTTGCGCGTAAACGTCAATGCCGGATCCCCATATTCTATCCCGAGTTCGAATCCTTTTTATGGCAGTGCAGATACTAGTATCAAAAAAGAGATTTGGGCGTATGGCCTGCGCAATCCGTGGCGTATCTCTTTTGATCGGGCCACTCATGATTTGTACATTGGTGATGTGGGCCAGGGTGTGCGCGAGGAAATCGATTTTCAGCCTGCGTCTAGTGGTGGCGGACAAAATTATGGCTGGCGAATCATGGAGGGTAGCTTATGCTATAACCCCGCCAGTGGATGTGATCAAACAGGAAAGGTCCTACCCATTGCAGAATACGATCATACGCTGGGTTGTTCCGTCACAGGTGGATACGTGTATCGCGGTTCAAATTCACCGTCGCTGTCAGGCTATTACCTGTATGGAGATTATTGCAGTGGTAGAGTTTTTACAGTTCACAAAACTTCGCCAACCAGTTGGAGTACGCCAGTGCAGCTCGCGGACACCGCATTTAACATCACAAGCTTTGGCGAAGATGAACAGGGCGAATTATATTTAGCGGATTACGCCACTGGCAAAATCTACAAAATCAAGTACGCGGAACCCTATTACCTCATCCATGGCAACGCTGGTGCTGCCGGGGTAACGTTGAGTTATGTGGACGGAACTACCAAAACCATTACATCCCAGCCAGATGGAAACTATTCGATTCAAGTCCCTGGAGGCTGGAGTGGGACAATCACGCCAGCCAAGACCTGTTATACATTCAATCCACCTAATCGATCCTACAGCACGATTAGCGAAAACCAGATCGGACAGAATTACGTGGCGACGTTTAATAATGCTTCGGGCTGTGCAAATGTCAGTGTGAGCATGGGGGGAAGTTTGTTGGGACAGTATGGCGTGCCCGCACACAGGAGTACGCAGCAGACCTATGACAATATTGACAACGGTCCCTTAAAGATCACTAGTAGTGATGGAATTCAATTAATTTCGTCGGAGCAGATCAATTTGAAAACCAACGCCGCGTATACGAGCTACACAGAATTGATGGGCATCCCAGCCAGCAAACTGACTGACACGTACATCTTCCCCTGGTACAACAACGCCGATGCGGGCGGCTTGAGTTCGCAACTACGCTTCGGCAATGTCGGCAATGTGACAACCACTGTCACAATCAAGATCGGCGGCGTTACGCAACCCACTACTTACACCTTGGCACCGAATGAAAGTGCACGCGTATCCCTCGACAACATCGACAACGGACCGGTGGAAGTGAAGAGCTCGGGTGGCGTGTCGATCATCGCTTCGATGCGCATCAACCTCAAGAAGATGCCGGCCTACTCGAGCTATACCGAGTTCCTGGGATTATCTGCCAGCTCGACGGTGGGCACGAAGTACACCTTCCCCTGGTACAACAATGCGAACGCCGGTGGCTTGAGCTCGCAGTTGCGCTTTGGCAATGTCGGCAATGCCCACACCACGGTGACGATCAAGGTCGCGGGCGTGACCCAGCCGCAAACTTACACTCTCGCTCCGAATGGAAGTGCGCGGGTGGAACTCACGAATGTGGACAGCGGACCGGTGGAAGTCTTCTCGTCGGCTGGTGTGCCGATCATTGCTTCACAAAGAATCAACTTGAAGACCAATCCAACCTATTCCAGTTACTCCGAGCTCATGGGCTTGCCTAGCACAACTCTAAGTGAAACCCGTTACCTGTTCCCCTGGTACAACAATGCCAATTCTGGTGGTTTGAGCTCGCAGCTGCGCTTTGCCAATGTGGGTAATGCCAGCACAGTGGTGAGCATCAAGATCGGCGGGGTGACCCAGCCGCAAACGTATACTCTCGCTCCGAATGGAAGTGCGCGGGTAGAACTTCCGAATGTGGATAACGGTCCGGTGGAAGTGTTCTCGAACGGTCAACCGATCATCGCTTCGATACGGGTGA
>DATHUN010000541.1:0-14946 GCA_035462205.1 Anaerolineales bacterium | reverse complement strand
TCACCACCCGGGACCCCCACCGAAACCGTTGTGATCAATGGGGTTTCGTTCCTCAAACAAACGGGAGGAGATGCCGCAGCGGGAAACAAGTATGACTGGGTCGCCTATTCCACGCTTAAGAATAATGCATGCATCAGCATGGACTTTATGCTGCATTCCCTGGGTGCAATGTATCCTCCGCCACCGGACTTTGATAAAGCGGCTGAGTCGGCAGTGTTCACACAAATCATGTCAACATTTGCCTGGCTGCCCGCAATCGCCACGCCGATCCCACCTACGGCTGCTCCATCGGTCGTTCCCTCCCCGCGGATCAACAAATTGTTTATGAACGACTCCATCAATGGCTGGGCGATCGGAAACAGCTATGTTCTGCGCACTTCGAATGGCGGTGTCACCTGGTACAACTTTAGCATGCCCGGTATTTCCGCCGTGAAAAGCGCCTTCTTCCAGAATGCCAGTAAGGGCTGGGTCATGGCAACCCTGCAGGATGATCCAAACAAAGCTGCGCTATTCCGCACAACCAATGGAGGCAGCACTTGGATTTCATACAGCGTTCCATTCGACGACGGATTCATCCAATTCCTGGATGATAATAATGGATTCGTAATGGCTGGCCAACCAATGGGCATGCAGAAGCATCCGATTCAGATCTATCAAACAACCAATAGCGGAGCAACATGGACTCTTAAATATGCTACGGATCCTTACCAAGCTAACAACATACCGCCTTTCAGCGGCGTTAAGAATGGCATGGCATTCCGCAATACAACCACAGGCTGGATCAGTGGCGAGATTCCAACCCCAAACTTTGTTTATATCTACAGAACAGACAATGGCGGTGTGACGTGGGCACAACAACCGATGTCAGTTCCCACGGGCTATGAGACAGGTTATGTGGTGACGACCGCGCCCATCTTCTTTGGAACATACAATGCGGTTCTCCCGGTTTGGTTTGGTTCCGCTGCTGGACAACGCGATCTATATCTATACGTCACTCACGATGGCGGCACAACCTGGGCTCGCTCCTATGCGTTTGCGCAGCACAGCTTCGACATTGATATCGTCTCGGCCCAAGATGCATTCAGTTGGGATGCGGCTGGGTTCTTCCGCGTGACCCATAATTCTGGCTCAAGCTGGACTCAAGTAACGTCGAACATCAACTTTGGAGACAACATCTACGATTTGGATTTTGTCTCTACGACAACCGGCTGGGTACTCAACCGGGACCTCGACGGGAACTCGGCGCTCTACCGCACGACCAATGGCGGTTCCACCTGGACAGCGCTCTTCAACAACATTCCTGCACAGCCGATGCCTGACCTGACTATTACTGCCATGCGAATTGAATTGCAGAACACAAGCTGTCTCGTGACGGGAGACCCAATGGGTGTGAGGGTTTCAATTCATAATAACGGACAAACCGCGGCGGGCAGCTTCGTGCTCAGAGTCAATAATCTCGATCAAACGGTCAATGGATTGGGCGTGGGCGAGACAACCACATTATTCTTCCCCACCACAACTAATCCGGTCACGGCATTTGTAGATGCAACAAGTACGGTACTGGAAAGCAATGAGAACAATAACGTTCGGTCAGAGATGGTCCCTGTGCCGACGCCGCCACCGCCGTGTGTAACTTCCGCCGATTTCGCACAGGCCGTTGTCAACAATTTGAATACGAAGAACTTCGATGCAGCCAAAAGTATGATGGGACAAACTTTTGGAATGTCATTCTGGCAATCCGAGGGGAACTCCTACTCACCCGCGGATGCCATCCAACAATTGCAGACCAATTACCTCGGTGCGTCCACAATATTGGTGTCGGACCCAAGCCGGGATCTAAATACCTTGTTAGGTGGATTGAATCCATATTCGATCATGGCCCTCGATCCGTCTACGTCCCAGGCTTTGTTCGTCTCAGGTTGGGGATTGGATGGGAAGGGAGAAGCGATTTTGTACGTGACAAAACGCCCGGATGGAACATATTACTTTGACAGGGTTCTGATCGCGCCAACAGGATTCGCAGCGCCTGCTACACCTACATTGACAGGTCCATACGCGGTCGTGCGCGTCGCCCTGACGGATGTCCTAAACATCCGTTCGGGCGCAGGAACCAGCGATCCCGTCGTCGGATCATTTGCACCAGACGCGATCAACGTGATGAGGACCGGTCCCACTGCCAGCGCCGACAACATGACTTGGGTAGAAGTCCAGAATCCCAGTGGCGGAACGGGATGGGTGAATTCGTACTATCTGACGGATTATGTCAGCCACGATGCCTTCTGCGCGGACTCGCGCATTCCTATTCTGCTGGAACAGCTCAAAGGAAGCGTAAACCAGTTGAATGGCGATATGCTCGCCGCGATCGTCAGCCCCTCCAATGGAGTGAACGTACATCTTTGGAGAAACGCGCCCTCCAATAATTTCGATACGACTGCTGCTAGAAATATTTATATAAGCTCGGATGTATTGAACTGGGGCACAGGTGCGGGCCAAGGCGGTCCCGACCCGGTTATGGGAACCTTCTCAGAGGTGATTCAGCCAAAGCTGCTCGAAGTATTCAACGACCCAAATCTGCAAACATATTGTGATGCCTTGACACAATTACCTAGTTACCCAAATATGTGGCCCTACGGAAGCATCCGCTACTACAATCTGTACAAACCTGGGATACCGGGAATTGATCTGGACTTCCGCAGCTGGCTGATCGGCTTCGAATACATCAACGGCGAGCCTTATCTCCATAGCATGATTACGATTGTTTGGGAGCCGTAGCTGCAGTAGAGATTGTTGAAAAAAGATGAGCGGGAGTCTATCCCGCTCATCTTTTTAGTGCGACAAATCGCATCGCAGTGCACAAACCTTATTGCTACTGGCACACATACGTATAGGAAAGTAAATCGAAGCCGACGTTTGGATCATAGCCGACACCGAACTCCAGAACAACTTTGGTGATGCCATTGCCGGAGACATTCCAAATCCAGTTTCCTGGCTGTCCCATGGGTGCCATTACAGCATCTCCAGTCAGATATAAATCTCCGTATAGGCTCGAGCTGTGGGGTGCTGCATCGGTAAGAGTGGTGTAACTAAGCTCCTGCTTGGACACCACACCACCCGTTGCATTGTAGGCAGTCATGCTGACGTAATGATCGGTAACCATCGTATAGTTCCAGTCACCATAATCCAGCATGTGCAAGGAGAAATTGGTGACTGACACACCCGGTGCAAAGGTGAAGGTATACAAATGAGCCTGACCTGCCATTTGGGTGGGCACATCGCTAAAGCCTCCATTTGCAGACAGCCCCCCATTCGGATTGCCTGAACCGTTTGGCGCAAAATACGCGGCCGGCTCGACCGCTTGCGAGATCTTCATCGCCGTGCCCTTCGCATCAATGTTGAGATACGGGGACACCACACCCAGTCCCTCTACCGATTGCCCACGAGCGATTCCGCTAAAATCAGCAGTGATCAAGGCTGGCGGACATGTTATAAGCTCATTTGTCATTGTAGGCGTGTTCGTCGGAGTATTTGTGGGCGTATTGGTAGGCGTATTCGTAGCTGCTCTGGTCGGTGTATTGGTTGGCGTATTAGTCGGTGTGTTTGTAGCTGTTCTGGTAGGTGTATTTGTTGGTGTATTGGTAGCTGCTCCAGTAGGTGTGTTTGTGGGCGTATTGGTAGGTGTGTTGGTAGCCGTTCTGGTAGGCGTATTCGTTGGTGTATTGGTAGCTACTCTAGTAGCTGTATTTGTAGGTGTATTCGTCGGCGTGTTTGTAGGTGCTCTCGTAGGTGTATTCGTGGGTGTGTTGGTAGCTGTCCTGGTCGGTGTATTGGTAGGCGTATTAGTAGCTGCTCTCGTAGGTGTATTCGTGGGTGTGTTGGTGGAGGTACTGGTTGCCGTACCCGTTGGAGTATTCGTAGGTGTATTGGTAGATGTCGGTGTTGACGTCGCGGCGACCGTATTGGTAGCCGTAGACGTTGGCGGATTAATACAGGACTCGGGCGTATAAACGAAATAGGTTGCCCAATTCCGGCCCTCGAACGCTGGACCGGCACCCCACGCCGTTTCACCGGTATTGATAGCAGCATGCGCAGCAATATAAAGCTGGCACGTATCCCCGATCAGAGGAATTCTATAAGTGAAACTCGAGGCACAGTTGTGATCCCTTTTATAAGGAAACTGACCGGGAATGGGATTCCCATTCGCTTGAGGAATATCGTCCAGACTAGCGCTGACCGCCAGGTGGGTTTCTTCAAGGCACCAGGGATCGACTGTGTTGTACTGTACGTAAAGATAAGTGCCATCGTCCCAAACCTTAATATCCCCCACATCCGTATGCTGACCCGCAATAAGATCCACGGTGAACGGATCCGATTGAGTAGCCGCCAAGCCTGAAATTGGCATAAGCGCCATAATTGCAACCAACGTAATTGTTAGATAGAAAATCCGTTTCATCTTTCCTCACTTTTAAACTGTTTGGATGTGTCTCTCTATGGCTTAGGAAAACCTCAGCCCGCCTTACAAAAATGCAAATAAGCTATACCATTATATAGCGAACTTATCTCAAATACAACAAATCGCAAGCACAGGAAGGTTACATTTTTGCCCCGGAAAGCCGAGGAGCCACAAGCTGCCGCATTCCTGCCACCAAAAATTACAAAACAGCCTGTGCATGATGGCACAGGCTGTTTTCTAGCACTGGGGTCACGTCGACTATATTGGCTTTTACATCGCGTTCTGGATAAACGCAGCTAGATCTTGTTTCAACTGCTTCAAGGACGGCATGTGGATGTACATCATGTGCCCGGCTTCGTAATATTCCATTGTGATGTTATTGCGGATATTTTCATCCAAGCCGAGGTGATCAAAGGTATATTCAGTGGCAAAGTACGGTGTCCCCAGGTCGTAATATCCATTGGCGATAAAGATCTTGAGATACGGGTTGAACGTCATTGCCTTGCGCAGCGTCTCACCCACGTTGACATATTGATTCTCGAACTCCGCATAGGACCAGGGATGCACAAACTCACTCAGAATTTCATACGACAGGTCTGATTCGAACTTCAATTCACTGCGCACATAATCATAAAAACCGGCCGTATACGGGCCCATAACGTTGGTAAGCAGCGGATCGTATTCCGCGTACTCATTGACACCCAACCGGTCCTTGCCGATAAAGCGGCTATCGAGGCGACCGACCGTCAGCCCGCGCTCGCGCAGCAATTCCTTGAAGTAATGGAAGGCATGGATGCGCAACTTGGATCGTTCCACGAATTGTTTGGACACGCCCGTGTACATCGCCACCTTGTCGATGATCTGCTCACGTTCCTCTTTGCTGATGGCATCGCCTTTGAGCAATGCTTTGGCATAATCGCCGAGCGCGAATTCCTCCGCTTCTTTGAGCCAGGTCTGCAAAGGCTTGTGAGGCTGCAGCATATCGTGATACCAGGCAGTGGCAGTGTAGCCCGGCAGGAAGAGAATATAGGGCATGTCATTGTTCAAGTTGAAATCAAGCGTGGTGAAGTCCAGCACGGCCGAGATGAGCATGATCCCGTTCAGGTACATGCCATGGCGCTCCTGCAAGTATCCTGAGAGACCGGCCGCGCGGGTCGTGCCATAGCTTTCACCGATCAGAAATTTTGGCGAGAGCCAGCGATTGGCGCGCGTCGTGTACAAACGGATGAAATCGCCAACCAGCTGGATGTCCTTTTTGAAGCCGTGCCATTCCTTTGGCTTCATCCCCTCGACCGGACGGCTATAACCTGTGTTCATCGGGTCGATAAAAACAAGGTCGGTCTGGTCGAGCAGGGAATATTCGTTATCGGTCAACTCATATGGGGGCTTCGGCAGGTTGCCATCATCCTGTAATACCACGCGGCGCGGTCCCAACACACCGAGATGCAGCCAGACGGATGAGGAACCCGGTCCGCCGTTGAACGAGAATGTAAGAGGGCGCTTTGCTTTTAGCTCATCGCTCATCTTGGTGTATGCCACAAAAAAGACTTGAGCACGTGGCTTCTCGCCCTCCGCCTCCTTCTCACGATCGGGCGTTTCCTCTTTTAGGACAATCGTGCCAGCTGTGACCGTGTATTTGATTTCCTTGCCGCCGATTTTTACGCTGTGTTCGGTGACGACTAGGTTATCTTTGGGAGCTGGCTTCTCTTCTTTCCCTTCGGCTTTGCTCAGGGCGGGTTTTTCTTCGGGCTTCGTTGCTTCTTTGTCTGCCATGGTGCAAGCTCCTACATTTCTACCAAATCTTCATTTGCCTCTTCTTCAGGATTCAATTCATAGAAGATATCGAGTCCCAGATTCAATCCCTGCGCCACGCCCTGCAGCGCCAGGAAGTAGAACAACCCGATTGCGGGTGCAAAGAACAAATTGGCGATCGTAATCGGCCACTGGGAAAGCTGCGTGGGCCACTGCATTTGTCCCTGAATGATGTTGCTGATATCGCCTGCAAAACTGATCAAATAAAACACCAGGATGACCCAGGCAAGGATCTTCGCAATGGAAATGATCCGAAAAATGGCATCTTCATTGGCAAACAAAAGTGATTGGTTCTTATCGGCGTTCATGGTTCTCCTCATCCTTTTCTCTCAAAGATTATTGGTTTCAACAAAGGGAAGTGGCAGGGCTGGTACTGTAACTCCGCGGTATCCCGTCATTGTCTCTGCCATGCATAGGGAATTATAAATCGCTTCCTCGGTCGCTTCGATGGCAGATTCGAATAAAGGGGACATCAATGCATTAGGAACTTCGGGATAGGCCCACACCTGATTGCGACGTTCGGGTGTCCGGCGGACTTCCGCAGCAGTGGAAAAGGCGATGACGTAATCACCCGAACCATTGCTCATCGAGGCGCCGGTCCGCGCCAGTCCTACCAGTCCGCGTTTGGCGATGCGCTTGAGATTCCGGTCAGACAAAGGTGCATCTGTGGCAAGGATGATCATGATCGAGCCATCCGTGGATGGCTGGTTGAGCTGTTCTTTCAAATAATATTGACCCAGGCGCTTGCCAACCGGGATTCCATCCATTTGCAGAACGCCGCCAAAGTTTGTCTGCACGAGAGCGCCGACTGTGTATCCGCTAAGATTCCGCGGCAGGATGCGTGAGCTTGTGCCGACGCCCCCTTTCCAGCCGAAGCAGACGGTTCCTGTGCCCGCGCCGACACATCCTTCCTGGATTTCTCCAGTGGCAGCACGGTTGATTCCTTCACGAACGTGCTCTTTTGTCACTGCCATTTTACGAATGTTATTCAAATATCCGTCATTCGTCTCGCCCACCACTGGATTCACGCTACTCACTTCTTCATTATTTCCCGTTTGTTCCAAGGTCCACTCGATGATTGCCTCTGTGGCACGCGGGACGGAGAGCGTATTGGTCAATACAATAGGTGTTTCGATTTCTCCCAGCTCATTGACCTGTGTGGACCCGGTCAACTTGCCAAATCCGTTCCCAACAACGATTGCTGCCGGGACTTTATCCTGAAATAAATTTGCATCATGAGGAAGGATCGCGGTAATACCTGTACGAACGTCCTCGCCTTCGATCAAGGTAACGTGCCCTACTTTTACTCCCTGCACATCGGTGATGGCATTCCATCTTCCAATAGGCAAAACCCCGGGAGTGATACCCCACTCGCGCGCACGTCGGCGTGGGTTGTTCATTTCGTCAGTGAACGAAATCCTTCACATCCGATTGATGAAGGAATAAATTTCACGCTTGCTCCAACCAGAGGTCTCTGCCAGTTCGGCAGAAATTTCCTTGGCAGATTTTTCCGTCTTCAACGCCCGTTCAATGGCGATACGCAATTCCTCTTCCGTCCATACGCTGCTTTCATCTTTCGACTTTCCTCCGACTACAACTGTAAACTCGCCCCGCGCCGGCTGGGACTTGAAATATTGCAGCGCTCCACGTACGTCGCCGCGCCAGTATTCCTCGAACATCTTGGTCATTTCACGCGCCACGCAGATTTTACGATCGCCAAGAATGGACAGGATATCTTCCAGCGCTTCCACGATTCGATAAGGAGATTCCAAGAATATCAACGTATAGGGCTGAATCTCCACTTCCTGCAGGCGGGCGTGGCGCTCACTGGTCTTGTGCGGAAGATAGCCCAAGTACAGGAACGAGTCCGTGGGTAGACCGGAGACGGTCAGGGCGGCGATAGGAGCGGAGGCGCCGGGAATCGGCTTGACGTCGTAATGTGAAGCGAGGGCAGCCTGCACCAACTCGTAACCGGGATCGTTGATCGCGGGCGTCCCTGCATCCGAGACGAGAGCTACATCCCCCAGGGAGAGCTTTTCGAGGATGAAATCCAATTTGTTCATTTTGTTGTGTTCAAAGTAACTGGTGATCGGCGTTTGGATCTCGAAATGCTTGAGAAGCTTGCCGGTGTGACGCGTATCCTCAGCCGCAATGAGAACCACTTCCTTCAGAACCCGCACGGCGCGTGGGGATATGTCTTCAAGGTTGCCGATTGGCGTTGCGACAAGATAAAGAGTACCCATCAAATGATTGTAGCATATCCATAGCGAGGAGCTTAAAAAGAATGCCATGCACCTGAATCGGTGCATGGCCTGGATGGAATTGCTTGGAGGCGTTATGGAGTGGAGACTTGCTCGCCAGTGGCAGAGACAACGAACCAAACATCTCCAACATCCTGACCCGTAACATCTCCGGGTGCTTTATCTTTTTGGTAGTAATAAAGCGGCCAGCCATTATAGGTCACTTGAATGGTTCCATCGGTGCGTTGGGTGGTTCCGAGCAGAGAAGCATCCACGCCTTCACCGGCCGCCGGTTGCCCTGTCGTGAGAAGCGGAGGCCAGGCGGTGGCACATTTATCATAACAATTGGAGGTGTTCGGTGTGTCTTTGGTAAAGAGATAAAGTGTCATGCCCTTATCATCGACGAGGAAGGAACCAAGCTTGTCGTTCTTTCCCAAGCTGACAGTTGTAGCCGCCGAAGAAGCCGGTGGCTGTGTTGCCGCTGGTGCTTCGGTCGCCTGTGCCGCAGACTCAACCTTGTCACCGGCAGGTGAAACGACAAACCAGACATCTCCAACATCCTGGCCGACGACATCGCCCGGCGCTTTATCTTTCTGATAATAGTAAAGCGGCCAGCCGTTATAGGTCACCTGGACGGATCCATCCTTGCGCGGCGTCGTGCCCAGTTTGGATGCGTCCACGCCATTACCGGCAGCAGGCTTGCCCGTTGTAAGCAATGGAGGCCAGGCGGTTGCACATTTATCGTAACAGTTCGATACATTGGCTGTATCTTTGGTGAAGAGATAAAGGGTCATCCCTTTATCGTCGACCAGGAACGAACCAAGATTATCGTTCTTCCCCATACTGACGGTGGTCACGCCGGTAACGGGGACAACCGCGGCAGGTTCGGTCTTTACTGGAGCGGGTGTCGAAGCAGCCTGCGGGCTGCAAGCCGTCGCCAGCATGACCACACCAACTAACAAACTCAAGACAAGACGGATGGTTTTCATTTTCTCTCCTTTTGAATTTTGGCCTTCAAAAGGAAATACTCCCCTATGCCTGAGATTGGATCGAAGGAATCTTAGCGAAGGATTAGAAATCCACCTTGAACACGCGCGGACCGGTCGGCTGGTCGCTTCCACCGGCGGGTTCCACAGTCACTCCCACACCAACGAAGTTAGAAATATTCTGCTTAGCGAAAACAGGTTGGGTGATATAAGATGCATCGAGCTGCGGGCGGAACAAACCGGCGCTGACGCGGTGTCCATCCGGTTCGATCAGCCAAACCTGGTAAGTCTTGTCCTGGCTGAGTTCCGGGAGACGCCACATCACCAGCGCAATCGTATTCCGTTCCCGATCGATGAGTACAGATCCAGACAGGGTCGTCGCACTCTCGCCCGGAATGGGAATGGATTGGGTGCCCGGGTAGGCGAGCATGGAAAGTGCAAACTGGCTCGTCTTGAGCTGCTGCTGCAGGCTGGCTTGTTGGTTCTGAATGGCGCGCATTTGCACAAAGGAGAATGCGCTCATCAGCAGGAGCAGAGCAAGCGCTGCTCCCATGGCAAGCTGGCTAAATGACCATGCAAAACGCGGACGGGAGTGTTTTTGGGTGGAAGGCAATCGGCTTTGCAAGCGCTTCCGAAGCGCGGCGGATGGCTGCCGGGGTGGGACCGCCGCCAGCAGATTTTCGCTAATTGCCTGGTACTCCGCCAGTTCAGTCCGGCATAATTCACAAGTTTGTAGATGAACCTCGAGCGCGGCTCGATCCTCCGCGTCCAATGTGCCAAGGGCGTAGGCGGGGATATTCTCACGCAGGAGGGAATGTTTGTCTTGATCCATTTACGTTACTCCTAATATATATACGCCAAAACCATTAGATTTGTATTTACTCCTCATTCCATTTTGCGCGCAAATGTTCCATGGCAGCACGGACGCGGGTCTTCACAGTTCCCAGGGGCCAGCCGAGTACATCTGCAATCTCACTCTGGCTTAATCCCTGGTAAAAAGCCAGCTCGATTACCTGGCGGTGTTCCGGCTGCAGCGATTGCACGGCAAAGTAGAGGCTGCGCCAGCGTGCCTCCTCCGGCACGGTGGCGAGGTCGGGGATGAACTGCCAGACATCATCGGGGTCATTCGAGTCGGATAGCATCGGCCGGCGCGCTTCCAGGCGCAGGCGGTCGAGGGCCGTCCGTTTGGCAATCGTCAATAACCAGAGAAGCAAGGAGCCGCGCTCATTCAGGTACAGTCGGGCACGACTCCATAGTTTGAGGAAAGCATCCTGGGTCGCCTCTTCTGCCAGCATGGGATCGCGTAAGATACGCAGCGTCAAGGCATGGATCCGGGCCGCATAGCGGTCATAGATGATCAGGAACGCTTGCTCGTCTCCCTGAGCGATGCGGGCGACGAGCTCCGTGTCGTTGAGATTGCTCACGCTTTCATTGTACCGAATTTTGCAGAATGTCGCATAATTTTCAGGGCGTTTTATTGGATTTCTGTTCACAAATCCAAAACAAGACGGCGTGGCGTATAAGGAAATATAAGACCATAGTGATCTTTCAAATCCAATAGAGGAGAGTAACGATGAAAAAGCTGTCGCTCGTGTTCCTATCGGCGCTTCTATTCTTGAGCGCCTTCTTTGCAGGGTCAGCCACTTCTGCCACTGCTAAAGAGCCGAAAATCTTAGAATTTGATACGATGGTTGGCGTTCCGGCCGCGTTAACGAGAGACGCAAGTCAGGCACCCTTGCGCGGGATCAGTGGTGGCGGCATTCCCTGGACGCTGACCTCTGCTCATGGAGAATTAAAAGCCAGTGGCCAACTAGAGGTTGAAGTGCAAGGCTTGGTTCTGGCTACGACCCTTTCCAACCCCTCTCCAGTGTTCCGCGCCATCGTCAGTTGCGTCAAAAGTGATGGCAGCTTCCAGAATATATTGACAGAGGCCTTCCCCGCTACCACTGGGCTTGCCTCTGCAGGCGGTGGAAATTCCCAGATTGAAACCACAGTGACCCTGCCACAACCGTGCATTGCACCAATCATCTTTGTGACAAGCAATGGTGGTGCCTGGTTCGCCGCGACGGGTAACTAAACCAAATTCTGTCTTTCTCAAACGAAGCGAGTGGAAATTCCACTCGCTTTTTTCGTGGGTATAATGACTCTGTTCAGGAGGAGTCCCCATGTCTCAACTTGTGACAGGTGAATATGATGCCATGCTCAACGGAGTGCAGATCCATTATTCGGTACGCGGCTCAGGCCCGGTGATGATCGCCCACTCAGGAGGTCCGGGGACGGATGCGCGTCTATGGGACGACTTTGCAAACATAGACGACTTCGTTACCATCGTAATGATCCATCCACGCGGCTCGGGTCTTTCGGGACCTGCGGCCGGGGAGGCGTACTCCTTATCTGACTACGCCGCTGACGTGGAAGCGCTGCGCCTCCATCTGGAGTTGGACAAACCGATCGTGATGGGCTGGTCGCACGGCGGTATGGTTGCTCAACAATTTGCCTTTACCTATCAAGACTCCTTATCGAAATTGATTCTCGTGGATACAGCTGCCTACCTCGGCGAATTCCTCGGCGACATGGAAGCTGCGGTGCAAGCATTCAAAGAAGAACCCTGGTTTGAAAAATCCTTCGCAGCATTGAAAGACGAGTGGGCCGGCAATTACCAAACCGACGAAGACATGGCGCGCCTATGGTCGGAAGAAATGAAATTCTACTTCAGGAAATTCGATGAACGCGCCGCAGCGTATCATGAGCGCACCAAGAATTTGCCTTTGCGCATGGCGCCGCTCAAAACCTTCAACGATAATGAAGCTTCCACAATGGACCTTCGTCCACAGTTGCATAAGATCACGGTGCCCACACTTGTCATTGTGGGACGCCATGATTTCATTACAAATGTTGCCATGGCGGAGGAAATGGTCCGAAATATTCCGCATGCGAAACTGGAGATCTTTGAAGACTCCGGTCATTTCGCACTGGTGGAAGAGCCGGAAAAGTTCTATAGCGTAGTTAAGGAATTTGTGGAGAGTTAATGGAATATGTCATTCTGAGGGAGCGTTTGCTGCGACCGAAGGATCTCTGAGACTCTTCGGTCGCTATCGCTCCCTCAGAGTGACATAACCCAAACATGGAGAATGCATGATCGTTGTTTCCGATATGATGGGTACATTGACGACTGGCTCGCCGGTGATCGGCTTGGTGGATTGGATTCGTCACAATCAGAGCAAAACCCAGGCACAGCTGTATATGCTGCGCATTGCGCCTGCTTACTTCGTCGCCAAGCGCGGCCTCATTGACTGGCAAAAATGGGGGCAGGACCTGATGGTCAAAAGTCTGAAGATGGTACGACATGCCACTCCTGAAAAAATGAAACTTGTTGGTGAGTGGGCGGTGGAGCATGATTTGTGGAAGAAACGCCGCCAGGATGTAATCGACCGTTTGACGGATCACAAGTCTCAGGGCGCACAGGTCTATATTGCCAGCAGCGTCGTCGAGCCGCTGATCGAGCCCTTCGCCCAGCGCATCGGCGCGCAGACGATTGGCACACCCGTTACCTACAAGAATGGACGCGTGCAGCTCGCCGGGGAGCTTACCGCCAGCGAAAAGAAGATCGAGCAGGTGCTCAGCCGCCTCGGTATCGACCGGGTCGATTTTGCCTATGGCGACACCATGATGGATGTTCCGTTGCTGGAACATGCCAATCATCCAGTCGCCGTGTACCCCGATCAGAAATTGAAGCAGTACGCGCTCGAACGAGGCTGGGAAATTCTAGGAGACACACCAAGTTATGGATGAAAACCTGATCTGGGAGATTCGTACGTTTGTCTACCGCCACTTCGCGGAGACGACGCATCCTCCGCGTGTAGAGGCAACCGCGTCCCATTTGGGGCTGACCCATGAAGAGGCTGCTTCCGCCTACGAAGAACTCCATCGCCGCCATGCATTTTTCCTTGAGCCGGGCACACATCACATTCAAATGGCGTGGCCATTTTCGGGCATAGAAACTCCTTTTAAAGTCTATGCCAGTGACAAAACATATTTCGCCAACTGTGCCTGGGACGCGCTTGGAATCCCGGTCGCGCTGCACGTCGATGCGGAGATCGAAGCCAGCTGCGCGCAGAGCGGTGAACCCATTCATTTAACGGTCAGCAAGCAACAGGTCCAGGCGTCGAGCGTATTAGTGCATTTCCTTGTTCCATTCAAGAACTGGTACAACGATCTGCCCTTTACATGAGGGACCATGCTCTTCTTCCGGTCGGAGGAAGCACTGGACGAGTGGCTGGCAGCCAGGCAGATAGAACGCGGCGCAGTGCTATCGATCCCACAGCTATGGAATCTTTCACAGCCATGGTATCAAGATCGTATCTCCTCCGATTATCACGGTCGGACCGTGGAACAAGCCCGCGAGATTTTTAGAGAAGCCGGCTACACTTCTGCCTTCTGGCAAGGAGTAGAAATCACACCGGATTGAATTGGATTTCGTCCGGTGCTATACTGAATTTAAATTTAGGAGCATCGAATTTCAACCAGTGAGGAAGCAAGTATGGATTACATTCCGCCCGTCATCTTTGTACCCGGAATTACTGGAACCTATCTACGAGATGAGTATCAGATGCCACCCGATCGTGTCTGGGGCGTGATCGAACACAACTATACACGCGTGGCGCTGCATCCGGATGACCCGCGCTTTGAAGCACTGGAGCCGGCGCGCGTCCGTCCCGATAGCATCTTCGATATCGCCTATAAAGAAATCATTCAGGAATTGCGCTATAACCTTTGCCCCAATGAAGATCAGCCTGTACCTGTTTTCCCCTTTGCCTATGATTGGCGGTTGCCTCTGCAGATTATCGAACGACAATTTTCCGACTTTATCGATGAGGTAGTGGATCGCACCAAATTAATGCTCCACTACGCAGAAGCGGGCTTTGCTGACAATCCTAGAGTCAATCTGATCGGTCACTCCATGGGCGGACTCATCATCGCTGGCTACCTGGATACGAAAGGGACTTCGGCACCCATATCAAAAGTCGTGACTCTGGCAACGCCTTACCATGGTTCTTTTGAAGCAGTGATCAAAATTGCGACGGGAACATCCAACCTTGGTCCAGATACGCCTCAATCGCGTGAACGGGAAGCGGCGCGCATGACCTCTTCCCTCTATCACCTGTTGCCAGACATTCCGGATGCGATTGAGCTCGACGATCCCAACCTTCCGCCACCGGCAAGCTTTTTCAATCCTGCCTTGTGGCAGAATAATATTGTGCAATCTGTTTTAATGTATGTGCAAAAGCGCCTGGCAGCGCTCGATCAGCCACAGAAGGAACAGAAAGCACAGGAATTATTTGCAAAATTCCTCTCGGCAGCCCACGTCTATCGTGACCGTATTGATAATTTCCGGTTGTCCGAGACGAATCTCAAATCGGAAGATTGGTTGTGTGTGGTCGGTGTTAATTCTAAAACA
>DATHUN010000540.1:0-5991 GCA_035462205.1 Anaerolineales bacterium | reverse complement strand
GATCTCTGCGGGCGCGCTGGCTGTCCAAGTGGATGCGGTGCTATGGGGAGCAAGCTGGTTGAGTCAATCGTCTATGGAGTAGTCGAGCGTTCGGAGGAAGCGCTCGCGTTCTTGGTCGGGCATCCGTTTTACGGCTAGCCGAATGGTGTAGCCGCCGATCAACTTTCCATCCTGAACGATCATCCAATCGATAATGTCTTTTTCTGCAACAGTGATTCTCTTTCCCAGTTCCAATTTCAACGCGGGAATGTCATCGCCCATGCTGCCGCGGAAAACACCATCGCTGTAGGTCACCTGATCAACCCAGATATCTTGAGGCAAGCTATCGGGTGGAAAAAAGCGGACTTTAACGGCGACAAACGTCCGGTCCGCGTGAGATGTGCCGATCATCTCGATAAAGTTGTTGAGCGAGTCGCGTGCCTGCTGGATGGCAGCGTCCAATTCTAAGTCTGCTGCGGCGGCTGGCAGAGTTGTAGCGGTGGGAGTAGGAGCGCAGGCGAACGTCAAAAAACAAATAGTAAAGATTAGCTTGCGAACCATTTACTGTTCCGGTTCTAAAATCATCACAGGAATATGGCGATGTGCCGCGCGCTGTTTGTATTGGTCATATCCCGCGTAATAGGAAATAGCCAATCTCCAATAATGCTCGTATTCCTCGCCGGTTGTTTCGCGCGCAAAGTATTTTTCCCTACTACCATTAAAGGAAACTTCACATTCGGGATGCGCCTTCAGGTTGTAATACCAGCCGGGATTGTATTCGCGCCCGAAGCTCGATGCAACTAATGCAATTTTGTCGTTGTCGAACAAACCAATCAACGGCATGGTACGAGCTTGCTTGGTTTTTGCGCCAATCGTTGTAAGTTGAATCACATTCCAGCCCAGGATTTCAGAGGCAGTCCATCTTCCTTTGGTTAATCTTAAGAGAGCCTGATCCATATGATGGACTCTCGGGGCAAAGAATGCGGTAACCGGACGCAGCATAAAAAAACGATGGAGCAATTTTTGGATGGCATTTGGCTTGCGCATTATTTTTCCAACCAGATCGTGACCGGTCCATCATTGTGAATTTCGACTGCCATGTGGGCACCAAATTTCCCGGTTTGGGTCGGGACGCCGTGCGAACCCAGTAAATCAACCAGCCGATTCACAAGCGGTTCGGCAAACTCAGGCAAGGCCGCATCGATAAAGGAAGGACGCCGTCCTTTGCGGGTATCCGCATACAAAGTGAACTGCGAAACAACGATCGCTTCCCCTTGAACATCCAAAATAGACAGATTAGTTTTGCCCTGGTCATCTTCGAAGATACGCAAGTTGGCGATCTTCTCTGCTAAGAATTTCACTTGCTCCTCACCATCGCCGTGACCAATTCCTAATAAAATCAACAGACCCTTTCCAATGGCGGAAATGGTCTGGCCTTCTACTGTCACACTCGCTTTGGAAACTCGTTGCAGCAATGCACGCATAATTGATTTTCTACTCAAACCTTAGGTAACCTGTCCGTTCTTTATATTTCTTCTGTTCTTCCGGACTCAGGCGTTGATATTCCAATCGCAAGGTGTACCCGCCGTGCACGGTTCCATCCTTATCAAGAATCATCCAATCAATAATCCGTTCAGGAGAAACTTCAACATACCGGTCAGGATGTGCCTTCAGCTCCAGAGTGACACCTTCCACCATTCTTACCGTGTAAACGTTATCAAGCAGATCGACGGGTTCCGTCCACATATCTTCGGTACCATAAGTAGTGGCAAAACGGACTTTGATGCTCATGAACGAATATGAGGGCTTTGGTGCCAGGAATGCCTGTCGCAAGACATACAACGTATCCTGTGCCTGCCGTACGGCTTTTTCAAACTCTTTGTCCGGGTCGGTAAACGTGGAGATTGGAACCGGCGTGGGTGCCGCAGGCTGACAGGAGGCCAGCATCAACAAACTCAGGGCAAGAAGGGCTTTCCAATGGAGAGGCTTGTACATTTAAAATCTCCAATCTGGATAGTCCGCCGATAGGCTGGCGGACGGGCGTTAGTTGTTAGACGCTACGGCAGTTGAATTGCTTCCCTTACTTCCTGGATCGTTTGTTCGGCGATCACACAGGCTCGCCTGGCGCCATCGTTCAGAACATCGGTGATATAGTCGGAACGCGAAGCGAGCTCGGCGCGTTTGGCTCGGAACGGCTCGAGGTGCGCATTCAGATTCTTAGCGAGAAGCTTTTTGCAGTCCACACAACCAATTCCTGCGCGGCGGCATTCGACATTAACCATATCCACATCGGCTTGCGGCGAGAAGATCTTATGCATGGAATAGACATTGCACACGTCGGGGTTACCGGGGTCGGTGCGCCTAACGCGCGCCGGATCCGTGACCATTTCGCGGACGCGGGTGGTCGTCTCTTCGGGTGTAGAGGCAAGCTCAATATGGTTGTTCAAACTCTTGCTCATCTTTGCCTTGCCGTCGATACCGATGACTTTCAAGACTTCCGTGTGCTTGACCTGCGGCTCGATAAGAACCTTTGTGTTGTAACGGTAATTAAACGAGCGGACGATCTCGCGGGCGAATTCAATATGCGGTGCCTGGTCCACGCCAACCGGGACCAGATCCGTTTTATAGAGCACGATATCTGCTGTCATCAACACGGGATATCCCAGCAAGCCATAATTGACATTTTCCGGGTGCTGGGCAACTTTCTCTTTGAATGTTGGCAGATCGGTGAGCTTGCCGAGTTGTGTCACCATCGAAAGATACGTATGCAATTCCATCACCTGTGGCACATGCGACTGCACAAAAACGATCGACTCTTCGGGACGAATTCCGGCCGCCAGCCAGTCCAGCACCATCTCTTTCGTATTTAGCTTCAAATCCTGGGTGGTTTCCACGGTCGTCAGCGCGTGTACATCTACGATGCAGTAGACACAATCGTAGTCATCCTGCAACGCGACATAATTCTGGATCGCGCCCAGATAATTCCCCAAATGTTGGCGACCCGTTGGTCGCGCCCCCGAAAATACTCGTCCTTTTTTAGGCATTCAATGTCCTCAAATATTTATTCTCCAACCATCTTCCTGACCAGCCCCAGCACCTCCCCCGCCTCGGCATGACGGTGCATTTCCAGTTTTGAATACAACAACTGTCCATTCACAGTCACTTCAAACCGCCCGCCATCCGATGGGATGAG
Source organism: Anaerolineales bacterium (assembly GCA_035462205.1). Lineage (GTDB taxonomy): Bacteria > Chloroflexota > Anaerolineae > Anaerolineales > Villigracilaceae > Defluviilinea. Next base: position 2,819 of record DATHUN010000540.1, on the reverse strand, counting down.
CTTGATTTCCTCCACCAGATGCTCGTAATGCTTGAGGAGTTCATCTATCAGGCTCACGGCCCGATTGGTGTAGTGTCAGACCGCGCAGTATACAATCTCGATTTTCAACATATTCCCTCCGCAAGGTTTCGATGGATTATATCATTGCGGTAACTCATGCAAAAACGCGGCTACGGTCTCGTCCGCGGGCCTCGATTTGATCTGATTTGCCGTTCCCACCTGGCGCAGCATGCCCGCGATAATCACGGCAATTCGTTGCCCAAGTTTCGTCGCTTCGCTCAAATTATGGGTCACAAAAATAGCCGTACGCTGTTGTTGCTTCAACAAGGCAGACAAATCTTCGAGCAGCTTAGAGCGCGTGGGTGGATCAAGCGCCGCAAACGGCTCGTCGAGCAGTAGGAGTTCGGGCTCCAGCACAAACGCGCGTGCAAGACTGACTCTCTGCGCCTCGCCCCCGGATAACTGTCCTGCCCGCCGTTTCGCCAGAGTCTCGACACCCAATTGCCTCATCCATTTTTCCGCGCGCTCCCGTGCCTCGTCCTTCGGCGTGCCGCGGAACTTCAAACCCAGAGCGATATTCTGTTCGACCGTCATATCCATGAGCAGCGGAGATTGGAACACAAACGAAATCCGTCGCCGGTACTCGAGCTCATCCCACTGCCTGAGAGATTTGCCAGCATACAAAATATCGCCCTGCAAAGGCATAATTAACCGCGCCATTGCTAGCAGCAGGGTACTCTTGCCTGCGCCATTGGGACCAACCACTGTCAGCGTTTCACCACGCTCGATTTCGAGGGCAGGAATACGAAGAGCATCACGTCCATTACGTTGGATCAGTAAGTCGCGAATTTCAATCATGGTTTTCGTGAGGCAGGTTGCCAGTGTGTCCGACGCCCCCTCTGCTGGATCCACGTCAGCGCCAGGTTGATCAAATACGTGATGACCAGCAACAGCGTGGATAGAGCCAGCGCCTGTCCAAATTCGCCTTTACTTGTTTCAAGAACAATTGCAGTCGTCAATACCCGGGTCTGCCCGCGGATGTTGCCGCCCAACATCATTGATGCACCCACCTCCGAGATGACGGAACCAAATCCTGCCATGAGCGCAGCCAATAGCGGCAGACGCGCCTCCCGCCACAGATACAAGACCATTTGCCCGCGCGAGGCGCCGAGTCCCAAAAGCTGTTGCTGCAGTCGCGGATCGAGGGCCTCGAGCGCCGCGGCAGTTAATCCCGTAACGACAGGCGCGGCGATGATCGTCTGAGCAATGATGATCGCCACCGGTGTATAAATAAGATGCAAATCCCCCAGCGGACCGCTACGCCATAACATGATCGCTACAACCAGTCCGACTACCACCGGCGGCAATGCCATGCCTGTGTTGATAATACTCAGAATGAACGAACGACCGCGAAAATTCCCCAGGGCAAGCCATGTTCCGAAGGGAAGTCCGATGAGAAGACTAACTAATGTTGCAATGGCAGAGACCTGCAAGGAGAGGAGTGTGATGCTGAAGATTTCGGTCATGGAGGCAAGTATACAGGTACACACGCTATCATGTGTACGCGCTTTGTTTTAGATTACAACCCTAACTCCTCATCGGTCCTGCCGGCATCCGGGAAGAATAGCGGCTGGCCATATTGATCTACACCAAAGTTGGCGATGATCTTTTGCCCCTCGTCGGAAGTGATGAAATCTGCAAAGGCTTTCGCGCCGTCGAGATTGGTATTCGGGAACTTCTTCGGGTTGACCGTAATCACATGATAAACATTCAACAAAAGCGGATCGCCCTGCACCATGATTTCTAAATCCACGTTGGATTTATACGCCAGAAACGTACCGCGGTCAGTCAGAGTATATCCACCTTTTTCCGAGGCGATGGAAAGCGTCGCGCCCTGACCTTGCCCGGTTTCGATGTACCACGCTTTGCCGGACGGATTCAGTCCGGTGCTCTTCCATAATGCCAGCTCTTTGACATGCGTACCGGAGTCGTCGCCGCGCGAGACAAAAGTCGCGCCGGAGGCAAAGATCTTTTTTAGCGCAATTACAGGCGTCGTATCACGAATCTGGGCGGGATCGGACATCGGTCCCACAATTACAAAGTCGTTGTGCATAACAAGTCGACGGTCGATGCCGAATCCTTGCGCAACAAAATCCTTTTCTGCGGACGGCGAATGAAGCAGAATCACGTCCGCATTTCCCTGCTCACCGATCTTTAGCGCCTGCCCCGAACCAACGGCGACCAGTTGAACGGTATAACCCGTCTTCGCTGTAAACGCGGGAAGAAGGACATCCAGCAAACCCGAATCCTGAGTAGATGTGGTCGAAACCAGAAGCAATTGTTTTGCAGGTGTGGCTGATTTACAGGAAGTTAGGAGAGAGAAAACAACGAATAAGGTAACGATAATCTTCTTCAAGCATAAACTCCATGAGAGCGAAGTCAATCTACCGCACCCCTCCCGTGGAGATTATAACCCTAGGTCTGCGTCGGTCTTATCGGCATCAGGGAAGAAGAGTGGTTCAGCAAATTTATCTATACCAAAATTACCGATCACCTCCTGCGTGGCGGGATCGGTCATGAATTTCATAAATGCCAGCGCACCTTCGTAATTGACTTTGGGCCATTTATCTGGGTTCACTGTGATCACATGATACACATTGAGCAAGGCCTTATCACCTTCCACAAGAATTTCCAACTGAAGCTTTTTCTTGCTCGCCAGATACGTAGCGCGCTCGGTGAGAATCTAGGCCCCCTTTTCGGAGGCAATCGTCAAGGACGGACCCATGCCTTGCCCGGTTTCTATGTACCAGTCAGGTTTT
>DATHUN010000539.1:0-3068 GCA_035462205.1 Anaerolineales bacterium | reverse complement strand
AAGCTATTTCCCTTTAACAGTCTTGTCACTGGCGGTCCTTATGAGCGTCGGATCATCCCTTTTCGCTGCGCGGGCGGCTATAGATGGGTCAAAGCCGTATGGACTGTACGCGAATGCTTCCGCATGGCTGGAGAAGAATACGCCTGCCCACTCCCGCGTCTTCCAAACAGACTGGGATGACTTCCCACGATTGTTCTATTACAACACGCACAACACATACATCATTGGTCTTGACCCTACGTATCTGCAATTGTATGATGCCGATCTCTACGATCTGTGGGTCGACATCACGCAAGGCGATGTGCAAAACCCTTCCCAGGTCATTGCTACCACATTTGATTCCCAGTACATCCACACCGACCTCAATCACAGAGATTTCCTGCAAATTGCTGCCGAGGATCCAGGGTTGAAAGAAGTTTATCGCGATGAGCAGGCCGTAATTTATAAAGTGATCGCACAATAAGAGTCTTGCTTCCCAAGCAACCCACACTTCTAATTGTGAAGTTCGCATGGGAGCTCATGAGTGAGGCATCGCGATGTGCGTGCATCATCGCCACCGGAGAACTGGGGTCTTGTATACAAAATCATCCTGAACCATATTCATTCTTAAAGCGAAACCGGGCGGAAATCGTCCTCCACCCGGTTTTATTTCCTATGCCGCCTACGTTTTCCGGCGAGTTTATACCCGTATACCAGATTTATGGCGCGCTCATCCAAAAGCTCACCAACGAGCTACTTCTTTACCGTTTGGCGCACGAGTTCTACCATTTTCACGATGGCTGCGACCGCAGCCTCGGGCTGTTCAATCATGATGCGGTGACCGCTTTCTTCGGCAAAGAGCTGCTGGCTGTTGGTTGATAACTTGAGGAAGCCTGTCTGCGAGGCGGTGTGATCAGCCGTATCGTCCAGGCGTGCCGATAGAACGATTAGGGGCAGTGCGCCCAACGTGGTCACAGCCCTGGCTTGCGCCCCTCCTTCGGACATGCCTGTGAATTCATCCCACTGGGTTTGGGCAGAACGAGGGATCACCGAGTAAGCTGTATAGGCTTGCTTCGCCTCCGGCGGCAGATCTTGGATCGCGCCGAGGGGACCTGCCAGCAGGCGCATTACACCGATGCGTGCAAGCAAAGACGCCAGGGATGTTCCACCGGGTTTCGGAGTTGGCTTGGGAGCGGTACTGGCAGGCGGCAGCGCTTGCGAGTCAACCAGCACCAATCCGGAAACTTCGTCTGGATAGTCATGAGCATAAACCAGGATGGTATATCCGCCCATCGAATGCCCCACCAGCACATACGGGCCGGGTTCATTCGCTTTTGCCAGCAAAGTATGCAGCTCTTTCGCAAATTCCCGGGCTGTCCGCGGCTCAGGACTGGACTCACTCCACCCCATCCCGGCTCGGTCGTACGTGCAGACCCGCGTGGTCTTGGCAACTTCGGGCTGCACCCAAGCCCAGCCCGCAGACGAATCACCCCAGCCGGCTTCGATCACTACGGTGGGACTACCCTCGCCTGTACAATGGATATGCAGGCGGTAGCCGCCCACGTCCACCAATTGGCCCGGAGGAGGATAAGCCTTCGCATCGCGGGCTTCTGCCCAGGGCTCGTAAAAATACCCGAATACCATCAGCCCGATCATTAAGACGGTAATCCAGCCCAGCCAGTTCAAACAACCTCGCATGCGATGTTTAGGAGTGCCTGCATTGTTCCTCTGTTTCTGATTTTTCATTGTGAAGCCTCCAGGATTAACAATAAACATCCACTAACCCTCTCCTCTTAAGGAAATACAGAGGACAGGGGTGACTCCATTCTCACAAACTGCCAGACCATACCGGTTAGCCGAGAAGAGCAGTAAGGCAGGGACTCAGCGTCTTCTGAACCTAAATTTATCATAATGTCGAACGTTTTAGATCTTTTGCATATGACGCTGATGATGACCCATCCTTAGGTGGCTATGCAGAAATCATTCTGTAAACGAACTTATCTGAAAAGTATACCCGCGCACTAAGTATTCACGTTGACCTAGTTATCCCGTACTTCATGCACGGTCACCGGGCTCTACTAGATGATTAGGTTCATTAAACTGTTGATACCTCTTGTAGGTCAAACTTCAAAGTTCAGGTTTAAATACGCCACAGCCATGCGGTAGTAATGAAACGAATACGGGTACAATCGCGGCAGGAATTTACCAGGTATGCAGCCTCGTCCCTCGTTCGACCGTGCACTTCTGATCCCGATTGCAATTGGCGTCGTTTCGATTCTTGGAATTGGGTGGATCCTTTTTACAAGCACTCGCGGCGAGTCACCCATCCCGCCGACGGCAATGCCCACAGCCAATCCATTCGATGTTAGCTCTCTCGAGACAGAGGTAATGTCTTTTTATCCATCAGCGACCCCCACCCGGGAGGAGACCTCTCCCACCGCCACCGGGACCAGCCCGGTTGCTTACCCCGCGCCACTGGATAAAACATTTCCTTCCACGAGCATCTTGATCACGGAAAGCCTACCGGCTCCTTCTGCTACCTATACACCAGACTACATTCAGCCACTACGGGCCGGAAGATACGATGATACGGATCCCAATATTGCTTATGATCCGTACTGGACGGCACTCAAGAATCCGGGAACGGCGAACGCCTACAAAGGCACAATTCATGCCTCCACTGATATTGGGAATGAAGCCTCCTTCCGCTTTACAGGGACACGATTGCGTTTGGGCTATCAGCGCGGCAAGAATTTTGGGACGGTGACGGTGTTCGTCGACGCTCAGTCCTATAGCTTCCACGAGCAAGCCTTTGACCTCGTCTGGCGTTCCCCGAAACTCACTCCCGGTGATCATTTTGTGAGGATCATCCATCAAAGCGGAGAATCCATTAATTTGGATTATATAGAGATCTTGGACTAGAGTCAGGCGGCTTTGGCAGGAGCCAATTAATCATGATCGGCTGGTATGTCTTCCGTCTCGCGGATGGATGAAATATCCTGCCAGCAGAGGGTCGACGGAGTCTGAGCGAAAACATGAAATCACCAGCAGGAATGTCGAAACTCGCATTCGAATGCGCCATTCACATT
>DATHUN010000538.1:0-5584 GCA_035462205.1 Anaerolineales bacterium | reverse complement strand
ATCCTGGTCACATCCGATCATGGGAACATGGAAGACCTGTCCACCAGAAAACACACTGCCGCGCATGTGCCAGCATTAGTGATTGGAGAGAAAGCCGCACGCCAGGAATTCACACGCGGCATGAAAGATTTGACCGATATTGCTCCCGCCATTTGGAAGACCGTGATGGAACAGTAGGGAGGGTTTCTAACCCGCCACACTTAATATTTCACGCTGGAAGCGTGACCTACACAAATCGCATAAAGACTTGATTTCCTAATAATCGACCATATTTCGTGATCCGTAGGGACGCACAGCCGCCCATCCCTACGGGGTTTTCTATCAATCCCAATTTCAACAATTCATCAATTTCGTGTCCATATACTTCCCGCAAATCTTTGCCAAACCGCGCTTGGAATTCCTCCGCGCTTATCCCTTCCTGCGTGAGCCGGAAACCTGTCATCATGAACTCGGACATATCATCTTCAAGCGACTGTAGGTGATGGTTGACAGTCGCCGCTGATAATGGATACGGAAGCACGGCTGAAGGATGGGCGAGTCGTTCCATATAGGTTTTTATTCTTAATACATTTGAATAGCGGTAACCATTGGCATATCCATGCGCACCGGCACCGAAAGCCAAATAAGGAAGACCGCGCCAGTATTGGAGGTTATGGCGGCATTCCTTTCCCGGCTTTGCCCAGTTTGAAATTTCATATTGAATATAGCCATTTGTTTCGAGCGTCTCGCTCAACCACTCATACATCTCCGCCGCGAGATCGGGATCGGGCAAAGGCAGGAGCCCCTTAGATGACCAACGTCCAAAAGGAGTGCCATGCTCGAGAGTCAGCGCGTACGCGGAGATATGTTCAGGATGCAGGTCCAGAATCCGCTTAACGGTGGTTTGCCAGGTGGACAGTTTTTGCTCTGGTAGACCATAGATCAAATCCAAATTCAAATTACTAAAACCTGCCTGGCGTGCCGCGGTCACAGCCTCGATGACATCAAAGAAAGTATGGATGCGCTCGAGCATCCGGAGCTCTTCTGTGTTTGCGGATTGAACACCATAACTAATGCGGTTAATTCCAATTTGCCGCAGTTGCTGCAAATGATCATATGAGACTGTGCCGGGGTTAGCTTCGATGGTGATTTCGGCATCATCCGTGAGTTTGCGGTTTGCGTGGATGGACTTGAAAATGGTTTCAAATTGCGTCGGAGAAAGAAGAGAAGGCGTTCCACCACCGAAGAAAATGGTATGGACCTCATTGCCCATTCTTTGCCCCTGAGAGTGGAAACCCACAAATTCAATCTCTTTACACAACGCCTCTACATAGGCAGGAATCATTTCCTCCTGCCCAGCGTAGGTGTTGAAGTCACAATAAGCGCAACGATGTGTGCAAAAGGGAATATGGACGTAAAGGGATAAGGGAGAAGGAAACATACAGCAAATATATTTAGAGGTTTGAAACTGCGGATTGATTGTTACGCCGTGGTAAACCGATAAGGAGGGCAGTCGGCCCAAGAATGAGAATCCACATGGCGGCTTGCAGACCAAAGTGATCGGCAAGGAAGCCGATGAGAAACGGAAAAAATTTTGCCAAAGGTGCGGTGACGGAACCAATTGTCATGATGCTGGCGCTTTGGCCCGGCAGGCTCGAGTATAACCGTCCTTGCAGGATGGGATACCAACCAGTGTTGAATAAATTGACGATGATCACCGCAATTAGTTTGGGAAGAAAGCCCGGAATCAGCAAAAATATAACGAAGGCGAATAACTCGAACAACGCGGTTGTGCGTAGAAACCGAAGCGAGTCGTTCTGACGGTCGATGAAAGGGATAAAGAGGAAGTCAGTAACGAGTCCCATGGCAAGCCATATGGTCACAGCTACGCCCGCCTGTGCTTCAGTGGTGCCAGCGACATCCACAAAATATAAGGCCAGGTAACTGAATAAGACGTCCATCATCAGGTCGGCGAATTCGAGCAGGATCAGCCAGCGCCACACATCTACACGCTTCAGAGCAGAGAGGGCAGCGCGAAATCCGTCAAAAACGACCGTGACCGATGGGAGGGACGGAGTAGAAAACTTGTCGCGAGGCACATACCGGAATGCTGCAAGCAGGCAGAGGGTCGAGAAGGAGGCGAGCGCGGCGTAGGCTCCGCGCCATCCCAAACCGAAGTAGACAAATAACCCAAGCAGCAAAGGTCCGGTCAGGACTCCTAAAGATCCCGCGAATGTCCAGCGCGCCATGTTCTGCTCATGACGTGCGGTGTCTGCATCCATTAAGTTTGCTTGGGAGAGGCTGACAAACGCGCCGGACGAAGGGAAGAACAGCATGAAGGAAAAAAGCAGAAACAGGAAAGAATAGCTGGTGCTGGTCATGAACAAGGAAAGGGTAAAAAGAATGCCGCCGGTAATAATCAGCAAGCGCCGCTTCCAAACATCGCCAAGCACGCCGATGAATGGTTCGATCAATGCTCCGATCATTCCCGGCAGGCTCAGAAGCAAACCGATTTGTGTATAACTAAGATTAATGTCATCCCGCATCAAGGGAAGTGCCAGTTCCCCGACGCCAAAAACAAGTTCATCTACGAATTCGATCAGAAGATAAATGAGATGCATTGGAATCTGGTAAATCGGGCAACATTATAGCCTACCCATCCAATGTCACTTTGCAGAATGACAATTGTATGTGATAAAAAGCTTATAAAAAGATTGACATTCTGAGCGGACATAGTATAAATGTCGCAACAGAGTCTATCTGAAGGCGGTTTCGCACGTTACGCAAGGCAAACATCTTGCGGATCGTGTTGAAATTTCGAAGTTCGATGCTTTCAGATGGGTTCTTTATATTTTTAAACCCCAGGAGGTGTGAGTGAACGCGACTTTGAAATTGGGAGAGCATTTTATTTTCGATCTCTCCAACTGCAACCATGAGACACTCATGGATAGCGAGCGGGCATACTCGCTGTTTGCACAAGCCGTACGGGAAAGCGGCTTGACGGTTGTGGACGAGGGCTTCTACAAGTTCAGCCCGCATGGTTTTACTTGTTTCTTGCTTCTCGCAGAGTCGCATGCAAGCTTGCATGCCTGGCCCGAATACGATTACTGCGCCATCGATCTGTTTACCTGCGCGCTTGGCAAAGACATGATGCCATTAATCCAGCGTATCAAGGATCTATTGGGTGCCGATAACTTTACGCTTCGCAAGATCGACCGTGATGCCGAAGTGGAACGAATTCCATTCTTCCTGCAAGGCTTATCCTAAGGGATTGCTTCGCGTATGAGTATTTGGTTCACGGAAGAATTGCATCCTTATTACCGTAAAGGCGTGCGGGTCAAACGCGTCCTGGCGGATGAACAAACACAATACCAGCACCTCCAGTTTGTGGAAACCGAGTTCTTCGGCAATGCGATGATTCTGGATGGCATCATCCAAATGACCGAGCGCGATAACATGGGCTATCACGAGATGATTGTCCATGTGCCAATGTTGGCGGTGGGACAGCCGAAGCGCGTATTAATCGTTGGCGGTGGGGACGGAGGAGCTCTACAGCAAGTGTTGCGATATACCTCTCTGGAAGAAGTCACTGTCTGCGAATTGGATCAGCGCGTCGTGGATCTTTCACGGGAATATTTCGCCGCTTCGTTCGGGGACCCGTGGGTGGATTCGCGTGTCAAGTTGCTTGTGCGCGACGCTTTTGGCTATCTCGAGGAAAATCCCGGTCAGTTCGACGTCATCATCTCTGATACAACCGATCCGATCGGAATGGCAGAACGACTCTTCTCGGATGAGTTTTACAAGCTGATAGTGCGCGCCCTCGTCCCAGGTGGTGTCGCCGCGACACAGTGCGAGCAACCGTTCTTCGATACCGCCCTGATCAAGCAGATTTATGAATCAGCCAAGGTCCTCAGCCAGAACCCTGCGTACTATTACGCCAATATCCCCACCTACCCAGGCGGCGGAATCGGATTCATGTATGTCTCTGATACCCCATGGGAAAATGGGTTGAAGACCCCCTATCCTCCGGGCATAAATAATTACATCAATCCTGAAATTCATAGGGCGGCATTCGCGCTGCCAGAATTTTTCAGAAGAGAGCTTTACGGTTAATCGGTAGGGGCGACCCGCGGGTCCCCCTACTTTTATATTCCTCCTGCATTTGCATCGTAAGAATGTCATCGCTGCCTCACTCTTTAAATTTAAGGAGACAGGATGGACGCGATTAAAGGTTTACACCATGTCACGGCAATTGCAAGTGATCCACAACGAAATGTGGATTTTTACCGGAATGTACTCGGACAGCGACTCGTAAAGCGAACCGTCAACTTCGATGCCCCCGACACCTATCATTTTTACTTTGCCGACGAGATCGGCAATCCTGGCAGCGTTCTCACATTTTTTGCCTGGCCAGATATGCGCCGGGGCGTGCGCGGGAACGGCGAAACCAATGCGGTTGCCTATAATGTTCCCCTTGGATCGTTGAAATTCTGGCAGGACTATCTCCAGCGAAATAGCATTACACCTCAACCGGTCGAAAAGCGTTTTGGCGAGAACGTCTTGGCGTTCGAAGATCCAGATGGCATGCACGTGGAGCTGGTCGAAACATACAATCTACCCGAAATCAACTTTTGGCAGGAAGGTCCGATCCCACAGGAATATGCGTTGCGTGGCTTTCATAGCGTCACCCTGTTTCTGGAGGAGGTGCAATCCACGGCGGATTTGCTCACAGACCAGATGGGCTTTCGTGCGCTGGCGCAGGAAGAGAACCGTCATCGTTTTGTTGCCGATTCCAGTGCCCTGGGTCATTTCATAGACCTCGTCGAAGGTCCGGAAAAGGCGCGAGCGCGGTTTGGCGTAGGATCTATTCACCACATTGCCTTTCGTACGCCGAACGATGAACAACAGTTACAGTATCAGACCCGCATTCGCCATGCGGGGTTCAACGTCACAGAAATTCTGAACCGTAGTTATTTCCATTCCATTTATTTCCGTGAGCACGGTGGCGTGTTATTTGAGATCGCCACGGATACACCCGGTTTTGCCACGGACGAACCGGTGACTGCGTTGGGCGAATCCCTTAAACTGCCCGAATGGTTTGAGCCGAATCGCACTGCCATTGAAGAGAGCCTGCATCCCCTGGGATTGAAGTCGATCGAAAAAGTAGGCTAGCCGATGTCTTTACCGCATCTGACCCAGCCAGTCTATTCCGCCGGCGCAAAGTTGGAGGAGGCTTCTAGTGCGCTCCTCCTCCTGCATGGCCGAGGCTCCACCGCCGACGATATCCTCTCGTTAGCAACATATCTTGATTTCCCTACTTTCGCTTATCTTGCCCCTCAAGCAGAAGGTTATAGCTGGTATCCCAATCGTTTCATTGCGCCTGTGGAACAGAATGAGCCATATCTTTCCGCAGGATTAGCCAAGATCGAGGCGATTGTCAAAGAAGTAGAGTCGCATCGCATTGGTGTGGATAAGATCTTCATCGGTGGTTTTTCACAAGGCGCTTGTCTTGCCACAGAATATGTAGTTCGAAATCCAAGGCGCTACGGCGGACTGCTCGTGTTCAGCGGTGGCTATATTGGTCCATTAGACGAACAGCGACATC
>DATHUN010000537.1:0-8876 GCA_035462205.1 Anaerolineales bacterium | reverse complement strand
GCCACCCGCATGGCCGATATAATCCGAGGCGGTGGTGCCAAGCTCGTCCACGACTTCGCCGATTAACATCGCGGTAAAACGCAAAACGTCGTCACCGGCAACAAAGCCATACACATCTTTAAAAGAGTCGAACTGGTTGACGCGTGCGTCGAGCAGTGCCCAACCCTTTTCTCGAATGATCCGGCGCAATTGCTCCTCGATCAAACGTCCCGCGGGAAGCCCGGTGCGCGGGTCTGTCAGGCTCTCGCGCTCGGAGCGTCGAATAGCGCCTTGTACGCGAAGTTTTAGTTCTTCAATGTCGAAAGGCTTAGTGATGTAATCATCAGCGCCCAGTTCCAGACCTTGCAATTTATCGCTGCGCTCATCCTTTTGCGTGAGGAAAATCACAGGGATATGGCTGGTGCGCAGATTAGTACGCAAATTACGGCATACCTCATACCCGTCGATATCGGGCAGCATAATATCCAGCACGATCAGATGAGGCAGGACGTGTTTGGTTTTCTCCAACGCATCTGAACCGCGCATGGCGACATCCACATCGAAGTCCATACCGCTGAAATAGATCTTCAGCATGTTTCCGATGTCAATGTCGTCTTCAACTACCAACAGGCGGGCTTTTCCCATAAGCGGCCTCCAAAATTACAATTGCGCCACATGCGATTTTCGTGATTGATTCGCATTACGGCGTACCATTTCAATTTGCTGTTGCGTGACCTCGCGCTCGAAGGAACGAAACCCACTCAAGCGGAACCCGTGTTTCTTTGCAATCTGATCGATTTCCTCCACGCGGGCGCGTGTCAGATGTTTGCCAAGCGTATAATCCTCGAAACGTCCCTCGAGCGCCAGGGCGATGGTCTCAGCCATGCAGGCATATGCCTTGCCGGGCGGGAAACCAAAGTTAAAGTGGAAATCAACGGGGCCTGGCACATCCACCATTCCGCCGTCAATCACTAATATATCATCTCTCGCGGCTGCCACCATTGCAGAAACATCACGGGGACGGGCGACGTCACAGACCACACTGCCGGGTTGCAGGTACTCCGGGCGGATGACATCGTGAATAGCGCTGGTCACGGTGAGAATCAGCTGTGCCTGTGCCAGAACGTCCATTGTAGTACTTACAATCAACTCGGCTCGCGCATGGATGCTGAGCCGGTCGCGCAATTCGTGGAGTGCGTCCGCTCTGCGACCGATCAAATACAGCCGTTCCACATCGTCTGCTAACAACTCGGCACACACCTGCCCGATTGCCCCGGTCGCGCCCACCACCGCAGCAGTGGCCGTACTGAGTGGAATATCCATGACTTGCGCGGCTTCCCGAATGGCATCCACCGCCATGGAGACTGTGAACGAGTCTCCAGTGGTTACGGGCACATCCAACGCATTGGCAATTGTAACGCCTGCATCACCGACCACGGAAGTAAAGGCACCCAGACCCAAAATATCAGCTCCCAGTTTTTCTGCCAGCCGGCCCGTTTGGATAATTTTGCGATATACCGTCTGCTCGGGTAAATCTAGCATTCGCTTTGGCGTGTAAGGACAGGCGATGAACCAGCCTTTTACTTCCTTACTTGTCGCCTCGGAGGTGATCCCATCAATTTCTGAAATATATACAGGCGGAAAGAACGTGGAGAAAAAATCAATCTGCTTCTCGTTGAGCATGCGCCCAAGCAAGGGAAATTTGCGACTAACATCCCGTTTTGGATCGATGGGATGAATAATAAATGCAAAGGTATCCACGGGCTACCATGATTCCAATTGCGACTCGCCGGGGCGCGGATATAAACGTCTGTGCACGCTGGCAAATTTGAGCAAGTGATGATCGCTATCCTCATAGCGGATATCCCGGTCAATCACGCGGCGCTCCTTGGAAGCAGCCAGGACGACGTCCGATTCGATCGTGCGCGCGGGGTATACGATCATCCCGGACCCGAGCCGGCAATTATGTCCCACGGCACTGCCAATGACCGGGCGATTGGATTGGTTAAGCTTGCCGCTTCCATCCAAAGCCCGAATCGGTGTTGGAATCAAGTTGTAATCTGTGAATGTAGAACCTGCCCCAATAAACGTATTGCGACCCACCACGCACATTTGCAGGCAGGTATTTTGTGCGATCATGCTATTTTCCATGACGGTTGTCATGAATAGGGCAGCACGGAAAGGAAGAAACGCCCCATCCCCCACCACGGATAGCATCAATTGTACATCTTGAGAAATATTTACATTATTGCCAATGATGCAATTTTCAATCACAGCGCCGGCATTGATGGTCACATTGTCCCCAATAGTGGTTGGACCATGGAGAATGGCATGCGGATCAATGACACAGTTTTTCCCGATCTTCACCAGTTCCGAACATTCCAGGATTTGTTTTCCCTCATAAAGGGCTTTCCCCAGAATACCGAGCTTAAATGCCAGGTCCTCATTCAGGCGCTTTTCAAAACGGGCACCGCGCGAGAATAGCCCAAAGACTACATCTACAATAAAAATGTGCACCCAGGAATCGATTGCGATTAATGCGCGCAACGGAACTTGAAACACCAAATCGCCGCTTTGGTCTGCCATATAGGTGGGCACATGGTAATAGCCGATTTCGCGCGCCTGTAAATCGATGACCAGTGGCTCTACATCTGCCACCGGACCGTTGGGGTAGTACCACAAATCAGCCAGGTAGAGATCCCCCGCTGGCGTATAGGAGGTGGAAAGGGGCAGGGCATGTTCGCGGAATGCAGGGTCGTTGGTCGAAAATGCTGCCCGGCAAGGACGCTTGTTTTTCCGTGCCGTGGTAATAAAGACACGGAAATATTCTTCGTCAAAAAATAAATTGTCACGATAAACGAGTGTTTCGCCGTGCTCGATCGGAAACCGCTGACCGGGTTTCAACTCCACTTCTTTCTCAATATAAGAAGCAAGTACATTTCGCTGGTGAAGCCAAAGGGGGTGATTTTGTATACGCAGGTCCCGCGCAGGTTCATTAAATGGCGTGATTGGATGTAGTGCGTTGAGAATTACCTTGAGCATATCAATGTAATTATTCCACAAAACCATAAAACTGGGGCGCAAACTTCATTTCCAACGCATTGCGCCAACAAAATTGTATAGTGATGAAATTGATTTAGAAAATAGGGGTTTCGTCGATCACGATCATACAGCTTTCGTCGCCGGCAGCAATGCATGTCTGCTCTTCCACATTGAACACCTTCCCCCCGCTCAGCCAGAAAAGTGCTTCCTGTAACAATCCCACTGCCAAATGGCAAACTGGATCTGTTGCCTTACGCTCCCAACACAATGGACAGCGCTCAATGTGCCAAAGGATTTTCCCATCCTCTTGTTCTACGCGCACGCGCTGGTCTGTAAACTGGTTAAAGAGCTGAGCCAATGCCTTTGCCCCAGCCGAGAGCTTTGCCGGAAGAGGCAACAATCGAAATGCCATTTCTGTAATCCCCAATTGCATACCGTATTGGCGAACACCATAGTTGAAGCATGCCCGCCCCACACGGACGGCAAGCCCGCGTCCCCCATGTGGACCGTAAGCGTGTTCCAGGGTTTCTGTCAGGTTCGTGACGGCGGCAAATGGAAATTTCAACTCATTATTATCGGGGGGATAATTATTGATCAGGGAAGAAAACGTCCCTAGTTTTAGAAGGGCATTGACGCCATTCTGCCCCATAACTTCTTCCATGGATAATAATATGATTCTCCCCATTCGATTCGGATAGTGGTAGTCAGAGGTTTGTATCATGGCGCAAGTGTCACGGAAGGTGTGGGAGAAAAAGATGCCGAAGAGTGCGGAGATTGAATACTATCGTCTTCGTCGAGGAAATTCTTGAGCCGCTCGCTGAATTGCTGAGGTTCTTCCAGCATCGGGAAATGCCCAGCCATCGGAAAACGTTCGATACGCGCGTGAGCGATTCCTTTTTGCATAGGCTGCCATTGATTCGGGTGGACGACTTTATCCCGGTCGCCATAGATCCCAAGAGCCGGAATCTTGATCTGATCGAGCAGCGGACGCAGATCCGTTCGGCGGAGTGAGGCGATCGACAGCAGGAAGGATTCAAGTGTCGTGCGTGAGAGATCGCGGTCCATCATCTCGGGGAAACGCGGGTCCGAACAAATCATGTGGGCATAATAATACTTCATCCATGCTCGAAATGGACCCATCATATTAAAGAGCAGAAACGCCGTGGAGCGATAGCCGGCAATCTTAAGCAAAGGAGCGAGAGAGGAGCCTACAATCGGGGAACCAACGACCACCACTTTGCTCACCCGCTCAGGATGACGAATCGCCACCGAAAGGCTCACCGTCCCGCCCATGCTGTGACCCACGAGAGGCGCTTTCATAATGCCGAGTTGCTCCATAAACTGGTTGACCAGGCCAACGAAATCCTGCACGGCATAGGTTTCGCGCTTCTTGCCGGACTCCCCGAATCCCCAAAAATCCAGGGCGTAGGTGCGATAGTAACGACCCAGATAACCCATCGTCTCCTGCCACAAGCCCCACGAACCGAGCCAGCCGTGCAGAAGAATTACGGGTTTCCCCCGCCCATAGACTTCATAATGAACAATGCCCTGATCAGTCGTTATAGAGGACACGTTTTCCTGTGTACGCGGGCCCGTCTAGCCTCCCGCCTCCATTTCAGCAAGAATACTATAGAGCAATTCTAACAACACAGACTTGACGCTGTTCTTATCGGTGGCAACACATGGAAGGAATTTAACTTTGCTATCTAGCCGGAGCGCATGCTTCATATCTTCGAGGTCCCAGGCATCTTCCTTATCCTGTTTGTTGGCGGCGACTACATACGGTGTAGGAGCATAGGCGCGGAACGTCTCCAGAATGGAACGCGCTTCGCGGAAGGTCTCGGGACGAGTGCTATCCACCATCACGATAAAGCCGAGCATCCCCTCGGAGAGGATTTCCCACATGAAGTCAAAACGTTTTTGTCCGGGTGTACCGAACAAGTACAGGACAAGGTCTTCGTCCACGGTGATACGACCAAAGTCCATTGCGACCGTTGTCGATTCTTTTACCGAACGCTCCGCCGCATTGGAGATTTTGCGCTCCGTGGAGACAACGTCAATCTCGCTGACAGACTGGATGAACTCCGTCTTGCCGGCGCTGAAGGGACCTGTGACCACCATTTTGACTGTTTGCATAAGTACTTATCCTTCGCGTGATTGACTACAGCGATCGAATACGCCCGATCAATTTATTGACCAATGATTTCTGTTCTTCCTTGTTCTGCGTTGGGAACGTTTTCGGGCTTTGCGGGATCACCATGCCCTCCGGCCGGACAATTTCCACCAGACCCGCCTGCAGTAAGGCATATACAATGCGACGGATTTCATGATCGTTCATCTTGTTCGTATGAGCGATCTGTTTCATCGTGTTCTTTGGATTAATGTAGGAAACAACCCGCCATTCTTCTACACTCAGATTCACATTTTTTAGAGGACGGTCTGTAAACTTCAGTGCCATATCCAGGCTGGGAATTTCATCCTGTAGCTGCTCCCATTCCCGAAGCTGGCGGGACCCTTCAATAATTATATTTTCGAGATCCAGCCGCACGTTGATGCGGTCATCCGGTGGCAGCATTTCCCCTTCGAAACGGAAGAAACCTTCCACCCACGTAAAGAGACGGCGGATAGCTTCTGTAAAATATCCTTGCAAATGTCCGAGAATTTCTTCCTGCGAGAGATAGCCGGCATTGATCAGCAGTAAACCCAGTTCTTTATCGTTGATCCGGCCGGTGCGTTCGACAATGGCGCGGTACTGATTGACCGTCAGCCGATTGGCTTTATGTAGAACAGCGGCAAGACTTCCGTCATCCTGCCCCACGCGCGCGTACGCCAGTTTGCCGTCACGAAAGGAGACATACGCCTGTTCGCTGGGACCATCCACGACGAGCGTGCCCGTTTTTTTCGCCAGATTGATCAAGTTGAGCAATTGTGTAATCGTAAAGTCACGTAGGTTGCCGCGTAGGGCCATAAATACCTCAAGAAATCCCCATGCGGGGACTTAAAAAAAGATTATACATGCAAGGCATACATGCGTCAAACCAAGCGCTCTTGGTTGAAAAGAAGCTGGAAGGTACAGTGCAATCCCGTGATAAACTACGGGGCGTTGTGCAAATGCCAATTTTCGGGTGGAACACGGCTTTGCATCACCAATAACAGCGATGGAGTATCCATGCGGAATTTGATTACAGCATTCGTACTAAGCCTCAGCCTGCTGATTGTTATCCCAGTACAAGCCGCATCCCTGGTAGATGTAACCGAAAACAAAATTGTTCTGAATTTCCCGGAAACAGCTACCTTCCAACTCGCCGTGAGCAGCTCTGTAGAAATTCGTTCGATTGTTTTGGAGTATGGCAGCCAACAGCAAAATTGCGGGGAAGTGATAGCCAAGGCGTTTCTACAATTCACACCTGGGAAAACAGTCCACGCGAAATGGACATGGGAAATGCGTCAGAGCGGATCGCTGCCCCCGGGGGCGCAGTTGTGGTGGCGCTGGCGCGTGACCGATGCCAGCGGGAAAGAAACGCTTACAGAAACAAAAACTGCCACCTGGCTCGACAATATTCATCGCTGGCAAACCGTTGGGAGTGATCGGTTATATCTTCATTATTATGGACTTGGTAAAGTGTTCGCGCAGGAAATGCTCAACGCGGGCTTGGAGGGAATGAAGCGCAGTGAGCAGGATGCCGGGCTGACAACGGATGATCCCATCAACATTTATGTTTACCCAAGTTACGATGATCTACGTGAAGCCATCCTGTACGAATCTTCCTGGGTGGGCGGCAGCGCCTATCCCGCAGAAAATATCGTCATCCTGGGTACCTCGGGGTTCAATGAAGAGTGGGACAAGGATACCGTGGTCCATGAGTTGACCCATGTGCTCGTCGGTCATTTTACATTTACGTGTCTCGGGTATGTTCCTCATTGGCTGGACGAAGGACTGGCAGTGTACTCCGAGGGTCCGCTCGCGGCGCAATTGAAGTCGCCGCTCGATCAGGCGATCCACGATAGCACGCTCCTGAGCATCCGCATCCTGAGTGGCAACTTTGGCGAGTCACAAAGCAGCGCGGACCTTTCGTACGGAGAATCCTACAGCATTGTCAAATATTTGATCGACACCTACGGACAGGACAAGATGACCACGCTGCTGGTGGCATTTCGGGATGGAACGACAACCGATGATGCTCTCCTGCAAACCTATGGCTTCGATATCGACGGTCTGGAAGACAAATGGCGACAAGCGATCGGTGCCTCACCGCGCCCGGATTCGGCGCAACCGACCGTACAGCCAACCCCAACGTTCGTTCCGACAATTGTCCCGATCGGCGGATTCGTTGCACTCCAGGCAACCGGGACAGCAGTACCAACCTCCTCGACCGCACAATCCACACCGGATGCGGCGCCGCCGTCAGGGACCGGTCCCCCGCTTGCTTTGACACTCATCCTACTCGCGTTATGCTGTGCACTGCTGTTTGTACTCGGTATCTTTGTGCTTGGATTCATTGTTCGTATTCAGAACAGCAAGGAAATGAACAATGATCAAAAATAACACCCATGGTGAACAACTAAGCAGATTACTTTCATTGGTCTTGGTTGTTGTTCTGGCTTTTAGCATCGCCGGGCAAAAACCCGCTTCGGCGTTACAAGCGGATATTCCGCTGGATCAAGCCTTAGTCCTCTCAGGGGGCGAGTCCACCAATCCCAGAGATTACGATCCGGCGACCACACTTGGAGGAGCTGATAAGCTTGTCTTCAGCGGTCTCGTCTCTTTAAATCCAAAACTGGAGCTTACGCCTGATCTTGCAGAGAAATGGGAGGTCAGCTCAGATGGCACGGTGTATACGTTCCACTTGCGCGCCAATGCAAAGTTTCATGACGGTAAACCGGTCACTGCACGGGATGTGATCTATTCCTGGGAGCGCGCTGCTACTCCCGAAGTGAAGTCCGATACTGTGCTTACGTATTTAGGCGATATCGTGGGAATCAGTGAAATTGCATCCGGACAAAGCCAACATGCAAAGGGTTTGATCGCCCTGGCCGAGCATACGTTGCAAGTGACCATTGATGCTCCAAAACCGTATTTCTTGTATAAGCTCACCTATAGCACCGCGTTCGTTGTGGATCAAGAAAATGTGGAAAGCGGTGAGGAATGGTACCGTCACCCGAACGGCACCGGTCCGTATCGTCTGCGCGAATGGAAACGGATGGAGTCAATTATTTATGAAGCCAATCCCGATTTTTATCTCGGCCAACCGTCAATTCCTTATATCGTTTACCAGTTGTATACCGGCCGTGGACTCCAACTTTATGAACAAGGTGAAATCGATATCACCGGCATCAGCCGCTTTGATGCAGATCGGTTTCTCGATCCCACCGAACCTTTACATCATGAGCTGCTGACTGGAGTGAATTTATGCACCGGATTGATCGTCTTTGATGTTACGCGTCCACCGTTTGACGATGTCAATGTCCGCAAGGCGTTTACGATGGCATTCGACCGCCAGAAGTTTATCGATGTCGTTTTGAATGGCCACGCGCTTCCTGCCGATGGATTGTATCCGCCCGGGTTACCTGGTTTCAGCACCTCCTTGAAAGGACCACCTTACGATCCCACGCAAGCCCGCGAGCTGCTCAGGCAATCGAAATATGGTGGACCAACCGGCTTACCTCCAATTGTCTTTACCGACTCGGGAATCGGTACCAACATCGGCTCAGACGTCGCCGCGATGGCAGAGATGTGGCAGCAGAACCTGGGTGTGACAATCACCGTTGAGAATTTGGAGCCGAACTATTACTATGATCAAATCTATTCCGGGAACCATGGACAATTAATCAGCGGTGGATGGTGTGCGGATTAT
>DATHUN010000536.1:0-4070 GCA_035462205.1 Anaerolineales bacterium | reverse complement strand
CGACTCACACCGGACCCGGAACTGGGTCGCCGTTTGAACGAGGAAGAGCAAGCCCGGCTGGCGAAAGTCCGCGAGACGTTGAGCGAAAGTCAACTTGCAGAACTGGTCGAGAACACCAGGCAATTGAAGCAGAAACAAGAGTCTCCCGACACCGCCGAGGCATTGGAAACCCTGCCTGTCCTTAAGCTGGAAGATCTGGATAAGGAGAACAAATCCATCCCCGTGGAAGTTCTTACCCTTCAAGAGACAAAAATTCTCCACCACGACCTGTTCACGAATGGCATCGTTTATCTTGACCTTGGTTTCGACCTGCACACCTTGCCCAGGGATCTTTTGCCGCTAATGGAAATCTTTGGGCGCGCCCTGTTCGAGATGGGAACCGCGACCGAGGATTACGTCAAGTTCTCCCAGCGGATCGGCAAAAGCACGGGCGGGATTTACACCGACGCGGTCAGTGTTTCCGCGTTTGGGACGGAGGAGAGTGTACTCAGGCTGTTTGTACGCGGTAAGGCGACGGTCAGCAATGCCGGTGAGTTGTTGAACATCGTCAAAGATGCACTCCTGCACGCGGACTTTGATAACCGCGCCCGGCTCAAACAAATGGTCCTCGAGGAAAAAGCCGGGATGGAATCCGGCTTGGTCCCTGGCGGCGCCAGTTTTGTGAACACACGCCTGCGAGCACAGTTCGGTGAATCCGGTTGGGCAAATGACCAGATGAAGGGTATCGATTATCTGTTCACCCTGCGCGAGCTTGCCGATGATATCGACAAAAAATGGAAATCGGTGCGGAAGAAATTCGAGACCATCCGTGAACTGCTGATCAATCGCCAGGAGTTGATTTGCAACGTGACTCTCGACGCTGAAAATTGGAAAACCTTCCAGCCGCAATTGGATGCCTTCCTGTCAGAACTGCCCTCGAAACCCGGCAAGCGCTTCCATTACGACATCCAGCCCGCAGCAAAAAAGGAAGGATTGACCATCCCGGCGCAAATCAATTATGTGGGCAAAGGTGTAAATCTGTATGACCTGGGTTACCAACTCGACGGCTCGGTGGAGGTCATCACAAAATACCTACGACTCACCTATCTCTGGGAAAAGATCCGGGTGCAAGGCGGCGCGTACGGTGCCTACGTGATCTTCGATGATCGCTCGGGCGTTTTTACTTTCATCTCCTATCGTGATCCGAACATCGCTGCCACCATCGACAACTTTGACAAAGCCGGAGCCTTCTTGAAAGGATTGGATGGCTCGCGTCTCAGTGAGAACGAGCTGACGAAAGCCATTATCAAGGCGATCGGCGATATGGATAGCTACCAGCTCCCGGATGCGAAAGGGTACACATCCATGATGCGCTATCTCACCCACCGCACCGAGGAAATGCGCCAGAAGACGCGCGAGGAAATCCTTTCCACGAACGGCGAAGATTTCATCGCCTTTGGCGAAGTCCTGGATCGGGTAGCGCAATCCAACGCAGTGACGGTGCTGGGCTCGCAAAACGCGATCGAAGCAGCGAATATTGGATTGGAAGTAACGAAGGTTTTGTAAGCCCTCTCCCTAATAAGCAGAGGGAAGGGTGAGGGTCGCTGCATATGGAGACAAGACATCGCATTCATCCAGCAACATTGGCTCGCGCTCGTGAAATGCGACATCTCCAAACACCCGCAGAAGCCAGTCTTTGGCGCTTTTGGCGAAATCGACAGACCGGCTACAAATTCAGGCGTCAGCATCCTATTGAGAGGTCTATCATTGATTTTTGCTGTGCAGAGGCCAAATTATTAAACGAAGTTGATGGAAGCTCCCATCTCGAATCAGATCAAAAAGAATAGGATGATGCGCAAACTGAATATTTGGAAGCTCCAGGTTACAAAGTAATTCGATTTACAAATCATGATGTTAGATACAATATTCAAGCTGTTGCTGACGAAATTTTACGAACGGTTGAGAACAGAATTGCTCAACTAAAGATGGAAAAATAAACTTAATCTCCCCTCACCCTGCCCCTTCGCGGAGCACCCCTGTGGGGCTCCCCAGGGGACGAGGGAGAAGGACGAAAAATGAACACCACACTCAAGATCAACGGCATCGAACACAGCATTGATGCACCTCCATCGATAACACTTCTGGCTGCCCTACGCGGACTTGGTTTCTATGGCATCAAATTCGGCGACGAGCAGGGACTCTCGGGCGCCGATACTGTTCTGCTCGACGGCAAACCTATCAATGGCGGGTCTATGTTAGCCGCGCAAGCGGAAGGGCATAACATCGTCACGATCGAAGCCCTGGGTGAGCACCCTGAACAGGGCTGGAGAAAAACGGAGGGGCTGCACCCGTTGCAGCAGGCATTTGTCGAATCGGGCGCCATCCAATGCGGGTACTGCACACCGGCGCAGATATTGGCGGCAAAATCATTGCTCGATCAGAATCCCAATCCCAGCGAGGGGCAGGTGCGCGAAGCGATTGCCGGAGTCCTGTGTCGCTGCACGGGGTATCTCAAACCGGTCCAGGCAATTCTTAAAGCCGCGGCGCACCTGCGCGGGGATACCGAAGTAGGAGAACAGTTATCCGCCAGCGGCGATCCGTTCGCTTTTCCGAGCGCGCCGGCTGGTTCACAACTCGATTCTCCAAATCCATCCTTTGTCACGACGAGCGTCATGCCGAAGGTTGTCGTCACACCGCAAACGGAAACGTATCAAACGGTCGGCAAGCCCGAAAAGAAAGTGGACGCGATCAAGCTGGTGCAAGGCAAGCCGGCCTTTACGGCCGATATTGACATGCGCGGTATGTTGTACGCACGGGTGCTGCGAAGTCCGCATGCACATGCGCGGATCACACGGATCGACGCGACCAAAGCCCGCCAGCTCAAGGGCGTCGCGGCCGTGCTGACCTGGCAGGATATTCCGCGCGTGGTGTATTCCACGGCGGGGCAGTCCGATCCGATTCCCGGGCCGCTCGATGCATTCTCGCTGGATAACAAAGTTCGTTTTGTTGGAGATCGCGTGGCGATGGTCGCGGCGGAAACGCCGGAGATCGCCGAAAAAGCTCTGGAATTGATCGAAGTGGATTACGAAATCCTGCCTGCGATTTTGGACTCGCGCGATGCGATGAAAGCAGACGCAATCAAGATCCATGATGAAGCTGAGTATGTTAATTTTGCAGATTCCAACCCGGATAAGAATCTCGCGGCAGAAATTCGCATCGATATTGGAAATGTCGAAAAGGGATTCGCACAAGCGGATGAAATCTTCGAAGCCGAATATGAAGTACCCAAGGTCCAGCAGGCGCACCTCGAGCCGCATGTCTGCGTGACGTATTGGGATGAAGATGACCGGCTGGTGATTCGGACCTCGACCCAGGTTCCCTTCCATGTGCGCCGGATGCTCGCGCCGGTACTGAACTTACCGGTGAAGCGAATCCGCGTCATCAAGCCGCGCATTGGCGGCGGGTTTGGCGGCAAGCAGGAAGTGTTGATGGAGGATGTGCCTGCGCACCTGACGATTGCGACAAGGCGACCGGTCATTTACGAATACACGCGCGAAGAGGAATTCATCGGGGCGCGCTCGCGGCACCCGATGAAGATCCGCATGAAGACCGGCGTCAAGCGCGATGGGACGATCACCGCCAACTCGATGTATGCCCTGTCCGATACGGGCGCCTATGGATGTCACGCGCTGACCGTGACGGGTAATACCGGTCACAAGGCCATGGCATTGTACGTTGGGGATGGCGAATACCGCAAAGCTCCCAACATCCGCTTTTATGCAGATGTGGTTTACACCAACACACCGCCAGCGGGGGCATTCCGCGGCTACGGCGTCCCGCAGGGCTACTGGCCGCTCGACCGTCACATGGAGAAGATCGCCCGCGCTTTGAATCTGGACCCGATCGAGTTCCGTTTGAAGAACGCCATCCATCCCGGGGAATACCATCCGTTTTCCACCGCCTGGAACGAAGGACGCGAGCCGCGTCCCGAGATCATCCACACGGTGGGATTAGAACAGTGCGTGGCGCAGGGACGCGCCGCAATTGCATGGGATGATAAATATGGGAATGAAGACTGGCATACGGGAGCG